>JAJQDG010000075.1 GCA_021202305.1 Candidatus Gastranaerophilales bacterium | reverse complement strand
ATAAAAAAACATTTGGCAATGTTAATGTTGTTTCAAACGGCACGCTTTTAGATGAAAAAAATATTGATATGCTCATAAAAGCAAAAATTATTCTTTTGAGTATTTCTCTGGACGGTTTTGGCAGAACGCACGATTTAAACCGGAATAAAGAAGGCATTTTTGACAAAATTATTTCAAACCTTGAAAAGGTTAATGAAAAAAGAAAAAAAACAAACATGATGATAGATATTAAGACAATAGTGCTTAAAAATAATCTTGAAGATATTTACAGCCTTTATGAGTATTGTACAAAATCCGGATTTGAATATTTTTCGGTTTCCTTTTTAAGAAATAACGCCTTAAAACAAAACCCTGTTTTAAGGGCGGATTTTGAGCCGGTTTTTTATGAGCCTTCTTATGATATAGACCCTTATTTTGATATTGAGCATTTTTTAGATGTTTTTAAAAGAATTTATGCACTTTCAAAAAAATCAAAAACAAGAATTCGTTTTTCGCCAAAATTTGAAAGTCCGGATAACAAAAAGACTTTAAATAAAATAAAAAACTTTTTTGCACCTGAAAATCCTGAATTTTTGAAATATCCGCCTTCAAAAATATATAAACCGTGCAAATATCCGTTTTCAAACATGATGATTAACCCTTCGGGGGATGTGTACCCCTGTTTATCTTTTAAAATCGGAAATGTGCGGGAAAATACAATAAAAGAGCTTTTTAATCTGCCAAAATACAGATGTTTCAGAAAAAATTTGAAATACTCAAAAAGTTTTTCTGCCTGCCAGATGTGCTGCGAACTAAAAGTTAAGGATAATTGAACAATGTACAGAATTTTGATTTGTTTTTTGATTATAATCGTAACTCAATTGTATGCTTTTTCCGGAGAATACACCTGTAAAAAACTTAAATCGGGTCAAACGGTAATTGTGGCTGAAATAAAAGATAATCCGATAGTCAGTATAAACAGCTGGGTAAGAACAGGTTCAATCAATGAAAATGATACTAATTCGGGCGCAGCGCATTTTTTGGAACATTTATTTTTTAAAGGTTCAAAAAATGTTCCGACCGGTGAATTTGATAAAATTTTAGAATCAAAAGGTGCAGTTACAAATGCCGCAACAAGCAAGGATTATACTCAATTTTATATAACAATCCCATCTTCAGAATTTGAGCTTGCTTTAAAATTGCATTCGGATATGCTTTTAAACCCTTTAATTCCAATTGATGAACTTGAAAAAGAGCGTTTTGTTGTTCTGGAAGAAATTGCGCGCGGGCTTGATAACCCTTCAAATGTACTTTACAACAATCTTTTTAAACTCGTATACAATAATCATCCTTATATGCGCCCTGTAATAGGCACAAAGGAGGTTATTTCAAATATTTCGCGCGAAGAAATTTTTGATTTTTATAACAGCTGGTATGTACCTTCAAATATGATAACGGTCATATCGGGCGATATTGATGCAGATTATGCAATAAAACAGGTTGAAAAAGCTTTTTCAGCTAAAGGTGCTAAAACTAAAACCCCTCATTACCCTTCAATTTCGCCGATTACAAAACAAATAAGCATAAATGAAAACAAGGAAATAGCGCAGGGGTATATGGCTATTGCGTACAGAGCGCCAAAATTTACAGGCAGCAAAGACACTTTTGCGCTTGATATTTTATCCGTTATACTGGGCGAATCAAACAGTTCTGTTTTAAATACCGAACTTAAAGAAAAAAAACAGCTTGTAAGCGGGGTTAATGCTTCTTATGCTCAATATTTAGACGATGGCATGTTTATTGTTTCGGCTAAATTTGAACCTTTAAAAAATGTTACGGAGATACAAAATGCCATATTTGACGAAATAGAAAAAATAAAAAACACAGGTATCACAGGCGAGCAATTGCAAAAAGCAAAAAACATGATTAGAACATCTACCGGCTATTCGCGCGAGTCTGCTTTAAATATCGCGCAGGAGCTTGGTTTTTTTGCTTTTTATTACAACAATCCGAAAATGTATAATGAATATTTGAAAAAAATAGATTCTATAACCCCGGGTGATGTTGTAAGAGCTGCAAATAAATATTTAGACAGAGAAAAAACAGCAATTTCAACTGTACTGCCAAAAGGATATGTGGAAATTTCCGAGATATCTTCCCGCCCGAAAACAGAACTCGGCGCTCCTGTTGTAATTGAACAAACAGAAAACGAAACAAAATATTCTCTTAACAATAATGCAGTGTTGATTGTGCGCAAAAATAAGCAAAATTCAATAATTGCCCTTGAAGTATACGCAAAGGGCGGTTCATTTTTATCTAAAAAACCGGGGGTGTCTTATCTGGCGGCAAAATCTGCCCTGAGGGGAACAAAAAACCGCACGTATGATGAAATAAATAATTTTCTGGATGAAAACGGAATAGATTTTTCAATAAATTCTAATCCCGATGCTTTTAATATATCGCTATTGGCTACAAAAAACAGATTAAATGAAGCATTTGAAATTTTAGATGAAGTTATTAATTATCCTTCATTTTCAGATACGGAAATAAATAAAGTAAAAAAACAATATGCAGAATATGTAAATTCCCTTTCAGACAGACCTCTTGCCCTTGCAATGGATGAATTTAACGGGGCGGCATACAAGGGGTATCCTTATTCACACAATAATCAAACAACAATAAAGTATATAAATGATATTACGCGCGATGAGATTATCGAATATTATAATAAAATTTTGGATTCAAAAAACCTTGTTATAACGCTTGCAGGGGATGTTGATGAAAATGCGGTCATAAGGGAATTTGAACGAATTTTTGAAAATAA
>JAJQDG010000003.1 GCA_021202305.1 Candidatus Gastranaerophilales bacterium | reverse complement strand
AAACCGCAAGCTGTGTTTCTGCTGTTATGGATATAAATAATAACGGAAAACCAAATACTTTGGGCAAAGATGTTACTTTGTTTAATGCAAATAGCCTGGGGGGAGATTGCTACGGTTCTTTATTAACCTTATCTGACGGAAGTTGTTGGAGTACTGCCGTAGGTCCATCAACTTACGGTTATTTGACTTATGATGAGTGTATGGAAAAAAAGGATGAACTCGGGCTCAGTTATTGTTTTGATTATAAAACTTATGGCTATGGCAAAATTGATAAAGATTACTACGCAGGTGCCGTTAACTATTGCGGGGCGGAAAGTAAATTGCCTACATTGACTCAACTTGCCTTAATTGCAAGTGAAAAAATATATGAAGACTCATCCATTAAATATACAGGCAGCAAGACCAATGTTCATTATTCACGAAAATGCACCGAAGAAACATTAATATCGTACGGGCTTTCCGGATATTCTTCTGTGTGGTCAAGCGATAGATCCAGCACCGCTCTTGGTTACTATTGGAACTATGGCAGTACTTTGACAACCTGGTCAAGTACTTGGCGGTATGGTTCTTTTGTATACGTTATCTGCCGTTTGAATTAAATTCCGTTTTTATTATCGTAATCAATTCGTCCGATAAGTTTATTAAAGCGTTTTGTAACGTCGCGGAACATATTTAAATCAAGGCTCTGTGCGCCGTCTGAACTTGCATTATCAGGGTCGTTATGAATTTCGTACATAAGCCCGTGCGCCCCTGCTATTAATGCAGCCTTGCCCATAGGTTCAATTAAATATCTTCTTCCCGTGCCATGCGAAGGGTCAACAATAACAGGCAGATGAGAGTATTTCCTCAAAATGGGAACAGCCGCAATATCAAGAGTGTTTCTTGAAAAATCGTTGTCATACCCTTTTATGCCTCTTTCGCAAAGAATAACATTCGGATTGCCGTTATACATGATATGTTCCGCCGCAAGGAGAAATTCTTTTATGGAAGCAGCGGGCCCGCGTTTTAACATGACAGGCTTTTTAATATGTCCGAGCGCTTTTAACAGTTTAAAATTCTGCATATTTCTTGCACCAACCTGCAAAATATCTGCATACTGGTTCACAAGCGGAATATCCATAGTATCCATTACTTCGGTTACAACAAGCAAGCCCGTTTGTTTTCTTGCTTCGGCTAAAAATTCAAGCCCTCTTTCTTCTAAGCCTTGAAAATCATACGGGGAAGTTCTCGGCTTAAAGGCGCCGCCGCGCAAAAATTCGCACCCCATTTCTTTTGCGGCGTTTGCAATTTCAAGCAGCGATTTAATATCTTTCTCAACCGAACATGGTCCCACCATTAAAACGGGTTTTTCTTTTCCGCCTATTTTTACGCCGTTATTAAATTTTATGATTGTATCTTCAGGATGTGCCGTACGCCCTGCCAATTTATAAGGTTCTTGAATTTGTTTTACTGTTTTTACCCCCTCAAAAGAAGCTATAATCTGGGGGCTTAAAATTCTTTTATCGCCTATTGCGGCAATTACTTTTAAAATATCGCCGTAATTGATATTTACCCTGAAACCATGTTTTTCAAGATATTTAGTAACCTTTTCCACCTGAGCATCAGTTGCATTCGGTTCCATTACTACAATCATTTTTATATTCCTATTTAGCTACGGTTTAATTAAATCATGAAAAAATTATTTTGTCAGGTTTTGAAAATCACTCATGCCGATAGTTGTTTCTTGTTTTTTGTTTTCAGTTTCTTCTTTCGGCTTTTCTCTGCCTAGTTTTTTATTCACAATGGAAACAACCTTGCCCACAACAGGGGTCATAAGAACCGTAACCAAAAAGCGCACGGTTAATGTAAATACCGTAAGTGATTTTGCTTTGCTTATATTTTTAAACGTGCTTGAGGCGACTTTTTCATATCCGTAAGCAGCAATTTTTGTAATATCCTCCTGTTTGATAATACCTTGTTTTACGGCATCTTTAACGGTAGAATCATTTGTTAAAGTCTTTAGTGCTTCTTTAAAATTGTCGGATAAATTCTCAACGCCGCCTGATAATAAATCATCCGAATGTTTCATAAGTTTTTCAACGTCAACTTTATCAACCTTTCCGCCGTTTTTAACCGTTTCGAGCATGTTTTGAAGCGTATTTTTAATATTCCTGTTAGATTTATTATAAATTTCGGCATCATGTTTTTTCAAATACCCCTTCAACAGGCTTTCCATGGGCTTATCCGTATATTTATCAATTAAGAACGCCGTCGTGCTTGAAGCTGCCGTAGTCATGACATTGTTTATCATGAGGGGAAGTTTTCTTTCTTCCTCAATTTTTTCTGATTTTCTTGTATTGCTCACATAGAAATACGTAATAGAAAATGATGCCAAATCAGAAAATCTTGCTGTAGGTTTATCAAATTTTGCAGCGCCTTGAACCAATTTTTTAGAAGGGGCGGTATTTGCCAGTTTGCCCATAATTTTTGCAAGCGGCTCGCTTAACGCATTGCCGTAAGTATCCATTACGCGCGTAAATAAACCTTTCTTTTTGGGAATTTCTTTAACAATTTGAATTGTTTGATCAATACCGCCCGTGAATGAAGGCTGCATGGACGCAAACGGGTTATTTTGTTCTTTGTGATTTGTATTTTGCACAGGCGAGCTTTTTTCGGCTATACCTTTAAAGGCTGTGCTGCTTTGTGTTTTTGCGCTTAAATTTTGTACCGGTGTGCTTTTTTCATTTGCACCTTTAGAGATTAAATTTTTGCCTGTTTGAATGTTTTGCACGGGCAAATCCTGTTTTTGTTCTTTTTGATTTTTCATTAATTTTATTGAAT
>JAJQDG010000065.1 GCA_021202305.1 Candidatus Gastranaerophilales bacterium | reverse complement strand
ATTATAAATATTACCCCGACAAAAAGCATTACTCTTAAAGAAATTGCGGAAACAGTTAATTCTATAGCAGACAAACCTGTTGAAATAGTTGTTAAAAATCCTGTTATGAACAATGAATACACCGGCAATAACGAGCTGTTATTGAAAAATTTCCCTGAAATGAAATTTACAGATATCCATGAAGGCTTAGAAAAACTTTACCGCCATATAGAGAAAAATTTACAAGTTGTATAATGCAAAAGGAGAAAATAATGAATCAATTAGAAAAGAAAATGGTTAATACCTTAATTGACTTACGGGAAAATCATCACGTTGTCGGTATAAAAGCAGAATTTGAAGCAGAAGGCACAAGGCTTGAAGAAGCGCTGAGGTTAAAAGAAGTTGTAACCAAAGCAGGACTTGAACTTACTATTAAAATCGGCGGCTGCGAAGCAATTAAAGATATGTATGATGCAAGAACAATCGGCGTGAGCGCCATTGTTGCCCCCATGATTGAGACTCCTTATGCTATAAAAAAATACGTTCAGGCTACAAAATTTGTATTCCCTGAAGAAGAAAGAAAAGATATTAAATTTCTGATTAATGTGGAAACTATAACCGGTTTTCAAAATCTTAAAGAAATGATTGCTTCTCCAAGTTTTACGGAAATTGCAGGCGTTGTATTGGGCCGCGTAGATATGACCGGTTCTATGGGCTTAACAAGAGAAGATATTAATTCTAAACAAATTTTTGATATTGCAAATGTTCTTGCAAGTGAAATGCATAAAATTAATAAAGATATGGTAATCGGCGGCGGCGTATCCGCTCATTCACTGCCGTTTTTCAAAAATTTGCCCAAAAATTCTTTATCAAGATTTGAAACAAGAAAAATTATTTTTGATGCACAAAAAGCATTAGAAGATTCTAATGCCGATAAGGGTATTCTTAAAGCTGTAGGTTTTGAATTAATGTGGTTAAAAAATAAACGCGAATTTTACGGCATGATTTTTCAAGAGGATGCGGCACGTTTGACAATGCTTGAAGCAAGATATAAAAAATTAATTGAAGAAGCAGGCGGAGTTTATGCTTAATAGTTTTGATAACTATATTTTTGACTTAGACGGCACGCTTGTAAATTCATCAAAAGAGGTTTTATCCTGTTTTAAAAAAGCATTTATTGCTGCGGGTTATCCTGTAGATGAAAGCAGGTTTACATCTGATGTTATAGGGCCGCCGTTAAGGCAGATTATTGCATTACTTGCGCCTGAATTAAAAGATGAGAATATTATTTCTTCCATTATCAAAAATTTCAGGGCAATATATGATTATGATGAAAATGACATAAGTGTTTTGTATGACGGCATTTATGATTTTATTCTTGACCTGAAAAAGGGGGGTAAAAAACTTTTTATTGCTACGTTTAAACCTAAAATCCCAACAATGCGCTTAATAGAAAAGTTTTTTCCTGATATATTTGACGATATTTACACCATAGATAAATTCGGAAAACAAATAACCAAAGAAGATATGATTAAAGATATAATTTCAAAATACACTCTGGATAAGTCTAAAACCGTAATGATTGGCGATGCCGCAAGCGATGTTATTGCGGGCAAAAACGCAGGCGTTACAGCCGTCGGCGTTCTCTGGGGTTATGGTTTAGATAAAACTCAGCTTATTCAAAATGCTGATTTTTCAGTTAGCGAGGTAGAAAAATTAAAATGTCTAAAATTAAATTATCAGATTATATAGCAAAAAGATTAAAAGAATTTCATAATGCGGAACACTTTTTTATGGTGTCAGGCGGCGGCGCTATGCACCTTAATGACAGTTTGGGAAGATATATCCCCTACACTGCAAACCACCACGAGCAGGCATGTGCAATCGCAGCGGAAGGATATTCCAGAGTTAATCAAAAACTTGCCGTCGTAAATGTTACAACGGGTCCCGGGGGCTTAAACTGTCTTAACGGCGTTTTCGGTCAGTGGACAGACAGTGTCCCTGTTCTTTATATTTCGGGTCAGGTAAAATATACTACAACAATGGCGTCATGCCCTGAAATTCCGCTTCGCCAGCTTGGAGATCAGGAAGTTGATATAATTTCCTGCGTTAAACCGCTTGTTAAATATGCAAAAATGGTTACAGAACCTGATGAAATTAAATATCATCTTGATAAAGCCGTTTATGAGGCTACAACAGGCAGAATGGGACCTGTTTGGCTGGACATTCCGATGAACGTTCAGGGCGCCCTGATTGAAGAAAAAAAATTGAAAGAGTTTACTTTGCCGCCCGTTAAAGTGCATGATTTAAAAATTGCGCAGGTGGTTGAAAAGTTGAAGTGTGCAAAACGCCCGTTAATTGTTGCAGGCTACGGTATAAGGCTTTCAAAACAAGAAGGAAATTTCTTAAAATTTCTTGAAAATACGGATATTCCTGTAGTTACAACTTTTAACGGAATGGATTTACTTCCGTCCGACCACAAAAATTTCTGCGGCAGAATAGGAACAGTGGGGCAGCGCGCAGGGAATTTTACATTGCAAAATGCGGATGTAATTTTGTTCCTTGGAACCCGCAACAATATTCGCCAGATAAGTTACAACTTTGAAAATTTTGCAAAAAATGCTTGCAAAATAACAGTAGATATCGACAGCACGGAACTTGACAAGCCTACATTTGTGCCGGATTTAAAAATAAATGCAGATTTAAAAGAATTTTTGCCCGCGCTTATAAAAGAATTTCCGACGCTTGATGTTAAAAAATGGCTCGAGTTTTCAAAAAATATTCAATCAAAATATACATTTGAAAAAACAGTCCAATATCAATCAAAAGGTGATATTATAAATG
>JAJQDG010000023.1 GCA_021202305.1 Candidatus Gastranaerophilales bacterium | reverse complement strand
CAATAACGAGGTCAAATTTCAATTGCAAAATCGGGTAACTATCACGGTATTTACATCAAAGTTTGCTCTTAGTATAATTGTTACAAAAGGGAAAACAATGTTAAGTATTGATTTTAAAAATGTATCAAATTTGGTTTTGGGCGAAGAATACGGCTTAGATTTAACTTGTGAGTATTCTGAATTTGCTCCAAAAATTGAAGAAATTATAAAAAGCCTGAATTTTAATAAAGATAAGCAGGGCGCCTGGCTTCAGTGGATGAATTTGGGCTACAATGAAGAAATACTATGGTATGTTAAAGAATATGCCGCAATGGTGGAAGGGCGCTTTGATAATGTTCTGGTTTTAGGAATCGGCGGTTCGGCGCTTGGCGCAAGGGCTTTTTGTAATGCTTTATTAAAACCTTACTGGAATATGCTGAATAAAGAAGAACGCGGCAATTATCCAAAGATTTTTTTCCTTGACAATATTGACCCTGATGAAATTAGCGGCTTGCTTGATATTTTGGATTTGAAAAAAACCCTTGTTAATGTAATTACTAAATCAGGTTCAACCGCAGAAACTATGAGCCAATTTATGATTATTAAAAATCGTCTGCAAGAACTTTTAGGGGATGATTACAGAAAAAATATCGTAGCCACAACAGATAAACAAAGCGGTATTTTGCGCCAAATTGCAAACGAAGAAGGATACAAAACTTTTGTTGTGCCTGATGATGTCGGGGGCAGGTTTTCTGTTTTTTCGCCTGTTGGTTTGGTGCCAATGGCGCTTGTCGGAATTGATATAGACGAAATAATTAACGGCATAAAAGTTATGGATCTGGCATTAAAAAATACCGATATAAATAAAAATATTGCGGCGCAAAATGCCCTGATTCATTATTTAATGGATGTTAAGAAGGGTCATTACATTTCTGTTATGATGCCTTATTCA
Organism: Candidatus Gastranaerophilales bacterium; assembly: GCA_021202305.1. Lineage (GTDB taxonomy): Bacteria > Cyanobacteriota > Vampirovibrionia > Gastranaerophilales > Gastranaerophilaceae > Galligastranaerophilus_A. Next base: position 1,895 of record JAJQDG010000023.1, on the reverse strand, counting down.
AGCCGTCTTAAATACGTTTCAAACTGGTATGTTCAACTGTGGGCTGAATCTTTAGGCAAGGAGATTGATAAGAACGGAAACAGGGTAAATGTCGGTCCCACACCGATAAGCGCACTGGGTGCAACTGACCAGCATTCACAAATTCAGCTTTTTAATGAAGGAAAACATGACAAAATTATAAACTTTATACGTATTGATGAATTTGATACAACTCTTGAAATACCCAGAATTTTTGAATTTACGGGCGTGAATTATCTTGGCGGCAAAACCATAAACGAGCTGATTAACGCTGAGGCAGATGCCACTGCAGTTGCGCTTTGCGATTTTAAGCGTCCTAATTTGACAATACATTTGCCAAAATTAAATGCGTATTATATGGCAGAGCTTTTCTATATGCTTGAAGTTCAAACCGCAATTGCAGGCGAATTATATAATATAAATGCGTTTAATCAGCCGGGGGTTGAGCAGGCAAAAAACTACACATACGCTCTAATGGGGCGCCAAGGGTATGAAGAATCAAAATTGGAACTTGAAGAAAAATTTGCCCGCGTGTAATTAATATTCCTCTGTTCAAACGTGCTGCAATTTAAAAATCATTTCTTGAGCGTGCGGGAAATTTAATTTTTTCTGCTGCTGTTTTTAAAATTTTATTTAAGACTGAGAGGTAATTTCGTTTAGAACAAAGGGATTTAATTTTAGTCAGTGCAGGGGCTTTTTATTCTAATCGGAATAAAAAGCCTTATTTGTTTTTCATAATGTTTTGCGATTAAATTTGTTTTTGTATCATTATTTAAATATTTATCCGTTACATCTCTGCAAACTCCGCCCGTGTTATTTTTTGCGGCACTATCATTAACTATACTTTTGTAAGGCACGCCGATATTATTATCCGTTACATCTCTGCAAGGTTCGCCATTATTACCCCTGCTGAACTTGCCTGTATTATTGCAAGGTTCGGCGATATTATTGCAAGTCATGTCTTTCCAATCAGCACCGGCATTACTGCCGGTTACACCCTTGCAAGGTTCACAGGCGTTATCACAAGCTGCATTTTTGCAGGCAGCACTTTTGCAGACAGCGTCAGCGTTATCACAAGCTGCATTTTTGCAGGCAGTACTTTTGCAAACGGCGCCAACATCATTCGGCTTTTTATCTGCATTTTTATACTTTCTAAAAAGCACTTCAAAAAATTCATAATAAAAATTCGGATTTAATATTTCAAATTTAATTGCCCCGTAATCTTTTGTAGAAAGGGGAATTGAATATTTTGAAATAAGTTTCACCGTATCTTTACCCGGGTGTCCGTAGTTATTTTTGCCTGTTGATATTACGGAAAATTTCGGACGTAATTTATACATCATCTCATCGTCTAAAGTGCCAAAGGCGCCATGGTGCGCTATTTTTAAAACATCAATATTATTTGGAATTTTGTCCTTTATATTTTTATACGATTTCAAAGGCGCGTCTGCCATAAAAAGAAATTTCCGTCCGCCTGCAATTAAAAGCGTAACTGTTGAATACATATTTTTTGATTTTTGTTTTAAATTTGTTTTTAATTGATTTTCAAAAGGAACATAATTTACAAGGTGAATATCCCCTTCAAAATCAAATTTTTGCCCGCTGAAAGGTTCAATATATTTAATATTATTTTTTGAAATATATTCTTTTATCGCGCAGGAATTTTTTGATGTGCAGGCAGGTTTTGGCATTATCAGCCTTTTTACTTTTACATTTTCCAATATATCAATAAGCCCGCCCGAATGATCGGAATCAAAATGGGTTACAATAAGGGTATCAATTTCCCGCACGTTTTTGTTATACAAATATTCAAGCGTAATTGTTTTTGCGGTAGTTAAATCTTTATAAATCTGCCTTCCTGTATCTATCATAATATA
>JAJQDG010000101.1 GCA_021202305.1 Candidatus Gastranaerophilales bacterium | reverse complement strand
CCATTGCCTCAATTTCAACTTCAAATTCGTTTATAATAATATTGTTTCTTAATTTTAAAGCTATATCTCTTAAAACATCTTCAACAAATTTCGGGTTTTCATAGGCAAATTCGGTTACACATTTTTCATCTTCCCTTTTTAATAAAGAAAAAAGTCCGCAGGAGCCTGAATCTTCAATTTGCTTAATCAAATCTTCAAGCCATATATGTTCTTTTTCGCCGTATGAAATTTTTACTCTCACAATTGCGCGCTGATTGTGGGCGCCGTTATTTGAAATTTCTTTTGAACACGGGCATAAAGTCGTAACAGGTACTTTTGTTTCTAAATAAAACTTGTACCCTTCTGTTTCCGATAAAACTCCCTCGAAACTGCAATCATAACACATTAAAGATTTAAGTCCGCTTTTCGGCGCGGTTTTTTCAATAAAATATTTAAAATCAAATTTGGCGTATGCTGAATTAGAATTTAGTTTTGAACGAATTTTATCCAGCATGCTTTTGATATCAACACCAAGAAGATTTTTCTTTCTTTCTTCATCCAAAACCTCAATAAAACGGGACATGTGAGTGCCTTTATATTCTTTTGGCAAAGAAACGCTCATTTTTGCTTTTGCATAGACAGTTTGGGCGCTTTTACCCTTTCTTTCAATAATTAAAGGTATTTCAACATCCTTAACGCCCACCTTTTGTATATCAATATTCCTTAAATCTATTCTGTTTTGGACGTCATTCATAATTCTTTTTTTGTTTCTAACGATTGAAGAATTTTTAGAGCAGCGATACGCTGAGTTTTCGGATCGGCATGGCGTAAAACTTCAACGGCTCGAAGCATGACAGGATCATTGTCGTACCAGCGGTTGCCTTTGCCCGCATATTGCGTAACCATTTCATAAATTCTTTCAATCACGTCCGCCGCAACTTCTTCCTGCAATTTGAATATATAATCCTGTGCTTCCTTTCTGTCATCCGGCGCAGAAAGGCGCAACAATTCAAGCGCATCTCTTAAAACAGGGTCTTTATCATACCAGCGCTGAAATCCTTTTTTTTCTTCAGAATTTTCTTCCATTTATCACCTCATTGTAACCCATTTTAACATATTATTAAGCGCTTGTCCTCTATGAGAAAGAGTATTTTTTTCTTCTTCGCTGAGTTCAGCCATGGTTTTATTCAATCCCTTTACAAGAAAAATCGGATCATACCCAAAACCGTTATTTCCGCTCCTTTCAAGGGTTATTTCCCCTTCAATATATCCTTTTGTTTCATGGATAATTTCACCCTTTTTGTTAACAAGACAAAGCGCGCAAACAAAACGGGCATGCCTTTTATTTACGCCCTTTAAGGCTGAAAGCAATTTATCTATTCTTTTTTCCTGTGTTTCGGCGTATCTTGCAGAATGTATCCCGGGGGCGCCTTTCAGATAATCAACGCAAAGCCCCGAATCATCCGCCATAAAATAATCTCCTGAAGAAAGTCCGGATATTTCAAGCGCCTTAATTCTGGCATTTTCTTCAAATGTGGCACCGTTTTCAACAGGATTAAATTCGCAGTTTGGAAGCATTAATTCCACGGAAAAATCTTTTGCAATTGCGTTCATTTCGCGTACCTTATTCGGATTGGATGTTCCGAGTATAATTTTTATAATTTTATTTTCCATATCTTCTTTGCCTTTTTCCAAACTCTATAATGGCTTTTGATAAAGCATTTTCATCAAAATCAGGCCAAAATGTATCTGTAACATAAATTTCACTGTATGCAATCTGCCACAATAAAAAATTAGAAATACGCATTTCCCCGCCTGTTCTTATCAATAAATCGGGGTTCGGGATATTTTTTGTATAAAGAAAACTTTCAAAATCAGACTTTGAAACGGATTTTACTTTTGATTTTATAATTTGATTTACCGCATTTAAAATTTCATTCTGTGCGCCGTAATTTATAGCAATTTGGAGTCTTAAACCTTTATTTTGCGCGGTTTTTTCAGTTGCTTTTTCTAAAATATCATACAGATTTTTATTTAATGAAAGCAGATTGCCGATAAAATTAAGGCATACATCATTTTTTGAAAGCTCATTAAGCTCATTTTTTATTGTGTTTGCAAGAAGCGACATTAAAAAATCCACTTCTTCTTTTGAACGATTATTATTTTCGGATGAAAAAGCATAAACCGTGAGATATTTTATGCCGAATTTATGAGCAGCTTTTACCGTTTTTTTAAGCGCCTCGACACCCATTTTATGACCCATTGCGCCCGGCATGCCTTTTGATTTAGCAAATCTTCTGTTGCCATCCATAATAATTGCAACATGAGAAAGCTTTGTATTTTCCACTATTTTGCTGATTTTATTATCCAAGTTTTGTAATTACCGGTAAATTGTGTGTAAAATAATTATAAATAAAAAATAAAAAGGTTTATATGCTTGAACTTTTAATTTTATATATATTAAATAAATATGATTGTACGATTTATAAAATTCAAAAATTAATTGAAGAAAAGTTTTTTATTTTCTCATGTCCTTCGCTCGGGGCAATAAACCCTGCCTTAAAAAGGCTTGAAACCCTTGATTGTGTCGAATATAAAAGCGAAATGTCAGAAGGCGGAAAACTTTCAAAAATATATAAAATAACGCCCCGGGGTCTTAAATATCTCAGGGAAACAATCACGCTTTTTGATTTTAAAAATCAGGCATACTTATTGAACAATGCAAAAGTTTGTACTGCGCTTTCAGATGTATTAATGCCGGAACAGAAAGAAAAATTTTCTTTTATTGTTGAAAACCGTTTGCAAATATTAAAAACCGATATTGAAAATAAGCTAAAAAATCCTTATATACAATACTC
>JAJQDG010000130.1 GCA_021202305.1 Candidatus Gastranaerophilales bacterium | reverse complement strand
ATATAACAAAAGATATAAAGGATTAGAAGAACTGTATAAAACAGGTTCCAAAGAAGATGCAGCCGAAGAAGAAAAACAAATATTGCAAGATGAGCAAATGCACGAAACACTGCGGCAAAAAATTACCCTCGGCCGCGATGATGAATTGCTTGATATGGCTGAATTAAAAGATAAAATAGGCAAGCGCAAATCATCTTTGAAATTTACAATGGATAAATCGGGAAAACTTTCTTCTATCAGATATCAATCACGCATAATAGATGAAAATCAAAGCCTTAGTGAAGAAAGAAGCTTTTGGATATAGATTTTTATTATAAAATATTAAAGTAACTATCAGGATTGACAACAATGAAAAAGAAAAATATAAGAAATATTGCCATTATTGCCCATGTAGACCATGGCAAAACCACGCTTGTGGATTGTATTTTACAGCAAACGGGCGTTTTTAAAGAACATGAAGAAACCGTAGAATGCGTTTTAGACAATAACGAAATAGAACGCGAACGCGGGATAACAATTTTGTCAAAAAATGTTTCAGTTATGTATAAAGGCGTAAAAATTAACGTTGTAGATACCCCCGGACACGCTGATTTTGGCGGAGAAGTTGAAAGGGTGCTTGGCATGGTGGATGGCGCCCTGTTAATTGTTGATGCGCAGGAAGGCCCCATGCCGCAAACACGTTTTGTGCTTTCAAAGGCGCTTGAATTAGGGCTGAAAATCATTCTTGTAGTAAATAAAATAGATAAACAAGGTGCAGACCCAAATGGCACTATAAACAAGGTTTTTGATCTTTTCACGGAATTGACCGATAATGAAGAATTAATTGATTTTCCTATAATTTATGCAAGCTCGCTTCATAAATTTGCAAAAAAAGAACTCACGGATGAAAATAAAAACATAATTCCTCTTTTGGATTGCATTTTGGAAAATATAAAACCACCCCTCGGCGATGATGAAGCTACGCTTCAATTTCAGGCAACAACGCTTGATTACAATGAATATGTGGGCAGAATTGCAATCGGCAGAGTAATTAACGGGCGTATAAAATCGCAGGATACCGTCACTTTAATAAAGGCGGACGGCACTTATCAAAAAGGCAAAATTACTAAATTATACGGTTTTAAAGATCTCGGGCGCGTTGAAATTGAAGAAACAGGCGCAGGTGATATAGTAGGTGTTGCAGGGTTTAGCGACATTCAAATCGGAGAAACACTCTCATCGGTTGTAAATCCTGTTCCGCTGCCTTTAATTCATATTGATGAACCTACACTGCAAATGAATTTTTCAGTAAATGATTCCCCGTTTGCAGGTCAAGAGGGAAAATTTGTAACTTCAAGACAATTAAGAAAAAGACTTTATTTAGAACTTGAAAAAAATGTTTCGCTTAGGGTTGAAGATACGGATTCCACAGATGTTTTTAAAGTTTCAGGCAGGGGCGAATTACATCTTTCAATTTTAATAGAACAAATGCGCAGGGAAGGATATGAATTTCAGGTTTCAAAACCGGAAGTAATATTTAAAGAAAAAGACGGGCAAACCCTTGAACCTTATGAAAATTTAATAGTTGACATTCCTGATGAATATACAGGTTCTGTTATTGAGCGTCTTTCAAACAGAAAAGCACAAATGCTTAACATGGAAACGGGATTAAAAAGAACAAATATAGATTTTTCAATTCCGGCGCGCGGGCTTATAGGTTTTCGTTCCGAATTTATAAGAATGACAAAAGGCGAAGGAATTATGTATCATACTTTTGAAAAATATGATACTTATGCAGGCGACATGCACAAACAAAGAAACGGTTCTTTAATTGCCTTTGAAGATGGCGAAGCTATCCCCTATGCACTTCACCAGTTTGAGGACAGAGGCGTTTTCTTTGTAGTTCCGAAAACTAAAGTATACAGGGGCATGATTATAGGCGAATGCAACCGCCCGCAAGATATAGCGGTTAACATTTGCAAAACTAAAAAATTGACAAATACCCGCTCCGCAACGGCGGATGTTATGGTTACCCTGCAAAGTCCTAAATTAATGAATCTTGAAGATTGTCTTGAATACATAACGGATAATGAACTTGTGGAAGTAACCCCGCAAAATGTCCGCATGAGAAAAGCAAATTTAGTAAAAATAAGATAAATTTTTTACGGCAGGTTTTTAAAATAATCATCCTCACTCAGCGCTTTGTAGGTGCATGATATGCCGTTAAGCGAATTGGAAGATGTTTTTGAGCAATAACTTGAACTTGAATACGTTGTATCGGGTGCGCCCATAGGAAGAAGCGCGCCTGTTTCATTATCTATTTCAAAGGTAAAAAGGTCATGCCCCCATTTATCGGGTTTGGTACCGGGACCGTTTATATCAACAGTTATAAACAAATACGAACAATCTTCAACATAATATTGCATGCCATCAAGCAGTATCATTCTTCCGTCATCTAAAAAATTGGAGTAGATATACGAAGCGTTATTATATGTGTGATAAATTTTTGCAAGCTCAGTGCGTTCATTTGAACCGACGTAGCAACTTTTGTCGGAACAATCTGAAATATTTAAAAGATAAGTTGCAAATATTTCAGAAAAACCGGTATTGCAGGGATAATTTTCATGAGTTGCAACAATTCCGGTATCATATTGCATCATCTGTAATGCGGAGCCTATAATAGATTGCGCCTTTTTTAAGCCCGTTTTTAATTGCGTTTCTTTTGTATGGTTTAAAACGGCAGGTATCGTCATTGCAGCAACAACACCTATTATTGCAAGGGTGATAAGGGTTTCGGCTAGGGTGAAGGCAAGGGCAAGTTTTGCGCTGCGCATGTGCGGGGTTTGTTCTCCTGCAAATGTTG
>JAJQDG010000095.1 GCA_021202305.1 Candidatus Gastranaerophilales bacterium | reverse complement strand
ATAATCAACTGTCTCATTATACCACCACATTGATTTGCGGGAAAAATTTTATTTTTTTACATCTTCATATCTTAATATATCATCTGCATTATAACGCTCCTTGCACCTTTAGTATCAGCAAAATTAAACAGAAGTATGCGCTGAAATCTATCCAGTTCAAATTCCCCGTTTATAAAAGGAATTGTTACCGAGTTTCCTATTAAAAGAGTTTTAATATAGGAATGTGCAAAATTATCTTTCCATTCAATATTGTGTTCATACTCGCTATCAAGGGGCAAAATTTTATTTATGAAACGAAAAAAATCTTTTACAAGCCCGGGGTCATATTCCATAACTCCTATTGAGGCTAAAGAAAATGGAGTATGAATGCAGATAGAGGCGTTTTTAAGCCCCAAATTTTTGACCGTTGCATAAATTCTGTCTGTTAAATCTGTCAAATCGTAAGGATTTACCATTATAACAAATTTTGCATTTAAAAGCATAGATTTTATTATCCCTGCTTTAATTTAATAATAAAATTATCCTATAAATAACCCCGCCATGACTAATGCTATAGCAGGCATTATTTTAATTAATGCGCTCAGGCAAGATGAAATATTTTTAAACGGATTATATTTTTCGCTGCAAACAGAACTTTCTTCCTGCTTTATGTTATCAAAAACCTTCATCATAAAAGAAAGGCAAACACCTGTTATAATTACGCCTGTTATCAAGCCACCCAGTGTCTGCGCACCGATTGTTTTACCGAAAAAGTGTGCAATTGAAAGCCCTATAAAAACAGGAACTAAAAACAAAATTAAAATATAAAGAATGGTTTTAACCGCTGAAATATTTGCTGAAATTTTAACCGGATTATCGTCACGCATTTTTGAATTTTTAGACGAGGAACCCGAATTTGTTAAAAATCCGCAAAAAACAAAAGGTATGCACGCGCCAAATACGAGAGATGAAATTACAAACGGATTTAATATATCCATATCTTCAAGATTAACACTCATTGCATACGCTATAAGCAAAGAAATCGCCGCAAGCGCTGATGAACCTGTGCCAATGCCGTTATTAAGCGCAATTAAAAAATTTCCCGTACATTTATCCGATTTTTCTTTATCTTTCAAATTTAATATCTGCGCAATATTATTTGAACTGTTTGAAAGAGAAACCGCTGTATTTGAGGCAATAATTATTCCTATTGTTGAAAGCATTCCTATTGCTGCAAGGCTTATCCCCCAAACACCCATTGAATAGCCATGCATACCGCCAATTACTATAAATGCGTATATGGCATTAAACGATATGATAAATAATGGCAAAAACGTTGAAATCATGCCGGCTTTAAATAACGAAGCAAGAAAAATGGGAGCCGGCTTTGATTCGGCAGAAGAAAATCTCCGGCTTTTATATTCGGCAATTATTCCGAGCAGCAAACCTGCAATACTGCCCGACATTACAGCATGAAATATTCCTTTAATTTCGCCTATCATAACGGTTTCAATTACATATTTTGAGCTCAGCAGAAATAAAATAAACGCGGCAAACAGCCCGATATATGCGGAAGTAAACGGGTTTTTGCTTTTTTTAATTTTTACAAAAGACGAAGCCAAAATAGAAGAAAAAATCCCTATTGCAGCTAATGTGAGAGGAATAACCGTTCCTAAAATATCTAAACATATTGAGCCTAAAACCATGGAAGCAATAATTGCGCCCGTATATGAACCGGTTAAATCAGCGGTATCAGAAACATTTTCCGCATTGCAGCTTAAAATATTAACGGTGCAATCTTTGGAAGAATTTTCATTTGCAGGATTATCCGCATTTTTTCCAAATAGAGAACCAAAAATATTAACAAAAAGTGCAATAAAACACCCTCCCAGTGCAAACCCGTTTATAACTGAAGGGTCACGGAAATAATTATACAGGATAGGAAGAACAATCATTGCAAGCCCTATTGTACAAAAGCCCGTTACAAGTCCGCTTGAATAAGCTGTTTTAAAATTATTATTTAAGGTTTTTTCAAAAGCGGACTGAATGGCTGATTTTATGGAAATTTTCATTCCCGTATATCCGGATATTATGAAAGTTATAGCACCTGTTATAAAACATGCAGCGCTTTTTGAATTTACAAAAAAATAGATACAGCCAAATATCAGGATTGAAAAAAATAATATTATCGCAAATTCTTTTTTCAAAAAAATTTTTGCATTTTTGTATAAGCTGTCTAAAACTTCTGTTTTTTCATTTTTAGAATTTTCTGACAAAATTTCATTTATTTTTAATGCCGCATATAAAAGCGCAATAAATCCTGCAATAGGTCCTGCCCAGATAATGGGTACATCTTTAGTGAATTTAGGCGCAAGTTTGTAAACAATTTCAAAAGCTCCGTATAAAAAAGCAATCCAGAAAAATAAATAATACGCACATTTTCTTAATTTTAAAAACATAAATACAATCCTTAAAATCCAACAGGCGGATTATACCATAATTAAAACTAAAATGCGAAACAAAAGAAGGATTTTAATAGCCGGCTTAATAATATAGCTGAATTCTGAATTAAACTGTAGCACGCTGTAATACAATTATCGTAAACTTGATTTAAGAGAATTCCAAAGAAGAATTTTCACAAACCTGTTATTAATCCAATCTTCAATAATTTGTATTTCCTTAGCGCAGGCATTGCCAAAATTAGTACCTTTAATCAATATATATTTATTGCACCTGCATATAATTATTGATATAATTAAAATGTAATTAATAAAGGAGAAATTTATGAATAAGATGTTAAACGCAGCCCCGGAGCGGGAGCGTTCGGTTGCGGAAGCAGGAGCGGCTTGTCGCTCATTTCCGCCG
>JAJQDG010000077.1 GCA_021202305.1 Candidatus Gastranaerophilales bacterium | reverse complement strand
ATAATAGGATATATGCCGCAGCAATTTGGATTATATGAGGATTTAACCGTATTTGAAAATCTTGAATTGTATGCAGGGCTTAAAAATGTGCCAAAAAATCTGCGCAATGATATGTATGATACCCTTTTAAAATTTTCGGGACTCACTAATTTTAAAAACCGGCTTGCAGGTGCGCTTTCAGGCGGCATGAAACAAAAATTGGGGCTTTCTTGCACTCTTTTGTCAAAACCGAAACTTCTCCTTTTAGATGAACCTTCTGTCGGGGTTGACCCTGTTTCAAGACGCGATTTGATACAGATAACGGATAAACTTGCGGATGAAAATCAAATCGGCATAATCTGGGCAACGAGTTATCTTGATGAAGCTAAATATTTCGGGCAGGTTTTGCTTTTATCCGACGGCAAGAAAATTTATGAAGGCAGTCCGGATAATGCAAAAAAAGCGATGGAGGGGCTTGTTTGCCGTACTTCGCTTGAAAATACAAGCAACAGGGTTTTCTTAGATAAAATTTTGCACGATGAAAAGGGGATAACGGATGCTTCCGTAGAAGGCGACAAAATTCGCGTTGTATTTGAAAATAAGGAATTTTACAATAAATTTAATTATGAAAAAGAAAAAACTCCCCCTATTTTTGAAGATTTTGTTATGAGCGCATTATCTTTGAAAAAAAACTTCAATATTGAAGAAGCAAAAGATATCACGCTAAATCCGCCCGATAATTGCGCAATAGAAGCATGCGATTTAACCAAAGTTTACGGGAATTATGAAGCCGCCAAAAATATCAATTTTAAAGTTAAAAAAGGGGAAATATACGGGCTTTTGGGCCCTAACGGCGCAGGAAAATCAACAACTTTTAAAATGCTTTGCGCACTGATAAAGCCCACATCCGGCAGTTCAAAAATAATGGGATATGACATAATAAAAGAGCCTTTGTCAGCCAAAAAAACATTCGGATATATGGCGCAAAAATTTTCTCTTTTCGGAAATTTAAGCGTCAGGCAGAATATTGATTTTTTCCGGCAGGTATTTGAAGTTAAAAATTTTGATATAGTTGAAACAGCTAAAAGCTACGGGCTTGAAAAATACCTGAATTATAATGCCGAAAAACTCCCCCTTGGTTTTAAACAGCGGCTTGCTTTGCTTTGCGCAGTTATTCATAATCCCCCCGTTCTTTTTTTAGATGAACCGACTTCAGGCACCGACCCTGTTTCAAGGCGGGAATTCTGGATACGCATAAATAACCTTGTAAAACACAAAACAACCGTGCTGGTTACAACTCATTTTATGGATGAAGCACAGTTTTGCGACCGCATTGCACTTGTATATCAAGGAAAAATTCTTGTTGAAGATACACCTTCAAATTTAAAAAATTCGGTTAAAAATGAAAAGCTTCAAAATCCCACTATGGAAGATACTTTTATCGAACTTATAAGAAGGGCAAAAAAATGAATTTAGAAGTTTGCACCTCTTTTATAAAAAAGGAATTTAAACAGATTATAAGGGATATTTCAAGCATTCTTATTGCTTTTATAATGCCTTTGATTTTGCTTTTTCTTTTCGGCTTCGGAATAAATTTTGACACAAATACCGTAAAAATAGGTATTGTAAATCAGGATAACACTAAAGAAACGCGCGGCATAATAAACAGCATGCAAAATACAAGGTATTTAGACTGCATTTTTTATAAAAATGTAAAAGAAGCTTCAGGGGCGCTTGCAAATGGCAAAATAAGGGCATTTGCGGTAATTCCCGTAAATTTTACAAAAGAATACAAAAAACAAGGTATTCCTTTAATTCAAATAATAACGGACGGGGCAGAGCCAAACACCGCGAAATTTGCATCTGCCTACATTCAAGGCGCGTTTTCTTCATATCAAAATTATAAAAGAGCGGAAACCGGAAAAACAAAGATGAAAAAGCCCGAAATAGAAGCAATTCAGCGTTCATGGTATAACCCCGCCCTTAAAAGCACATATTTTATTTTACCGGGGTCGCTTGCAATAATCATGACTCTCACAGGCACCGTTTTAACGGCTCTTGTCATTGCGCGCGAATGGGAACGAGGCACAATGGAAGCCCTTTTAACGACAGAAATTACAAAAGGAGAATTCATTTTTGGAAAATATTTTTCTTATTTCATTTTGGGAATGCTTTCAATAATTTTTTGTCTTTTTATAATTATAGTAATTTTCAAAGTTCCCTTTAGAGGCTCTTATTTTATGCTTTTTATTCTTTCATCGCTTTTTATGCTGACAGGAATAGGCACGGGGCTTTTTATTTCCACTGTTGCAAAAGACCAGTTTACATCAAGCCAAATAGCGGGTACAATCGGGTTTATGCCCTCAATGATGTTATCAGGGCTTATTTATGAAATTGATTCAATGCCGTTTTTAATTCGCATGATTTCATTTTTAATTCCCGCAAAATACTATGTTTCATCCGTTTCGACTCTTTTTTTATCGGGAACGGTGTTAAAAACTCTTGCAAGGGATTTTCTTTTTTTAGCTGTTTTTTCGATTGTTATGTTTATTCTGATTTACATAAACACAAAAGAAAGGCTTGAAGAATGCTGAAAGGTGCGTTTTTTGCGCTTGTCAAAAAAGAATTTTTTTCGCTCTGGCGGGATAAAAAAAGCCGTTCGGTAATTTTCTTGCCGCCTGTTTTGCAGCTTTTTATATTTTCTTATGCTGCAACGCTTGATATCGTAAATATAAAAATAGGGGTCTTAGACCGCACAAACAGCGACATTTCAAGGGAATTTATCCGCCAGATTAAAACAAGCAGATATTTCAGCGAAATTCATAATTTTAAAAATGAAAAAGAACTTAAAACCTCTCTTGATGAGGGAAAAATTAAAGCCGCAATTTATATAAACAACGATTTTACAAGAAAATATAAATCAAAATCAAATCCGGAAATTTTTGTTATAACAGACGGCAGATACACAAATGCAAGCCAGATTACAGCAGGCTACATTTCTGAAATTGCCGCTTCATTTTCGCCAGTGGGGCATGCAAAAAATGTGCCCGCCGTACGTTTTGAAACAAGAAATGAGTATAATCCCAATTTATCTTACCACTGGTTTATAATAGCCTGTCTTGCAGGAATTTTACCCATGACAACGGTTGTTTTATTATCCGCGCTGGCGCTTGCAAGAGAAAAGGAAAACGGCACATTTGATGAATTAATGGTTGTACCGTTAACACCTGCTGAAATCATTATGGGAAAAGCCGCAGTGCCTTTATTTTTTGGTATTTTAGACGGTGCATTAATTATTTTTCTTGCAATATTTTTTTTCAAGCTTCCTTTTGAAGGGTCGTTTTTTCTTTATATATTTTCGCTTTTTATTTTTTTGCTTTCAATATCAGGTGTCGGGCTTTTTATTTCTTCAATGTGCAAAACGCAGCAGCAGTCAATGCTTTTTGTATTTGTATTTATGTTCCCTTCAATTATACTTTCAGGTTATACAACGCCGATTGAAAATATTACGCCCGAGATACTTCAGCACTTAACAGTCATAAATCCTTTAAGATTTTTTCTTGTAATTTCAAAGGGAATAATTTTAAAAAATATGAACAATTATTACGTTTTTTTAAATTTACTTCCGCTGATTATTATCTCTATCTTTGCTGCAATCGGCGCAGGCAGGGCGTTTAAAACCGGACGGGGGTAAATTTTATTAAGGCAATTAGTGTATTTTACACATGTACTATTGAATTATTATGCTTTTTAGTGTTATAATGAAAGCGTCCTAATTTATGAAAGGTATTTTAATTATGAAAAAGAGTCTAGGTTTTACTTTGGCTGAAGTTTTGATTACTTTGGCTATTATCGGTGTAGTTGCTGCGATGACTATTCCTTCAGTTATCGTTAATACTAACCAGGCAGAATTTAAAACAGCATTGAAAAAAGCAGTTTCCGTTTTGAATTCATCAATGACAATGAACATTGCACTTGAAGGTGAATCACCTTATGACAACAGCAATTTGTTTGATTACCTCCAACAGCACATGTCAATTATGAAATCGACAACAGCGCTTTCATTCAACACAGCTAACCTTGCTTTCTACACATCAGACGGTATCAGGTATGAAATCCCTACAACGTCAAAAACACTCAGTTCCCATGAAGGTACATCGGTTATATTTAACAACAACCGTTCAGGTTCACACTCTTCATCGAACGCAGGTTCAAGATCAGGTATCCCAGGGTATTGCGGTTCATACGGTGTTGCTTCCTCAACAGGTGTTACCAATTATCCCTGCTTGATTTTGGTTGACGTAAACGGCGACAGAAAACCGAACCCGGCAAATGCTGATGCTACATCAAATACATACTCTTACGCTGCACCTACGGATACACTTCTTAAAGACGTATTTACCGTTATGATTACGGATGACAGAGCTGTTCCGTTCGGCGTTGTTGCTCAGAAAGCTATGTATCAATCAAAAACAGGGTCATAATAAAACTTTGTTTTAAAATTGATTTTGCAAAAGCCCTTTCTCTTAATAGCGAAGGGGCTTTTGTTATTTAAACAATTTTATGTATTTTTTGTAAGACTTATGCGGGCTATCTGTCATGCGCTGCTTCTGAAATAATTTCAGGTAATTTTTTTGCAAACTTATACCCCGATAAAATAATATTTTGTGCTGTTTTTACTTCATTTTCGGTTGCAGGCGCAATATTTTTAAGAGGGTAATCTCTTTTAAGCGCCTCATATTTAGGAATTGCCATATTATGATACGGCAAAACCTCAAATGAATGAACGTTTTTTAATTCTGCCATAAATGCACCCAGATTTTCTAAATCTGATTTTTTATCGGTCAGCCCTCTGACAAGTACATGTCTTATTAAAACGGGTACATTATTTTCGGATAAATAACGGGCAAAATCAAGAATATTTTCATTGCCGGCATTTGTCAGTTTTTTGTGTTCAATATTATCTATATGCTTTATATCAAGCAGAACCAAATCTGTATACTTGATTAATTCATTAAATTTTGAAATTTTACCGCGGCTGAAAACTGCGCCCGATGTATCAAGGGCTGTGTGAATTTTTAATTGTTTTGCTTTTTTAAAAAGTTCAATTGCAAATTCAAGCTGCATAAGGGGTTCGCCGCCGCTTAATGTTATGCCGCCTTTTGCAAATTCCCTGACGCTTTTATATTGCGCTAAAATTTCGTCCGTGCTTATTTTCCGTCCCGAACCTGTTTCTTGAGTATCAGGATTATGGCAATATTTGCAGCGAAGCGGACACCCCTGCATAAAAACTACAAACCTTACCCCGGGGCCGTCCACTGTTCCGCAGGTTTCTATTGAATGAATAAAACCGTTCATGCTTTTGAATGAAACGTACGCGAAATAACGTCATCCTGCTGTTCTTTTGTTAATTTGTTAAAATTAACCGCGTACCCTGAAACCCTTACCGTTAACTGCGGATATTTTTCAGGGTGCGCCTGTGCTTCAAGAAGCATTTCGCGGTCAAATACATTTACATTCAAGTGATGACCGCCCTTTTCTATGTATCCGTCTATTATACTTATTAAATTTTCTTCTTTTGTGTTCATTCAGCCTCCATTATTTCGTAATATTACCGGTACTGCAGCCGCAATTCAATTGTACTATCGTATCGTCCTTACCAAGAGCATCAGGAATTATTGAAAAAGTGTTTGAAATGCCGTCTTTTGCATATTCAAAGGGAAGTTTTGCAACAGAAGCAAGTGAAGCTATAGCGCCGTTTTCATCTCTGCCATGCATAGGGTTTGCCCCCGGTGCCAGAGGAATTCCATGCTTTCTGCCATCGGGCGTATTTCCTGTTTTTTTGCCGTAAACCACGTTTGATGTAATTGTTAAAATTGAAAGCGTGGGTATTGAGTTTCTATACGTATAATGTTTTTTAATTTTAGACATAAAATTTTTAACTAAATCAACGGCAATTTTATCCGCCCTATCGTCATTATTTCCGTATTTAGGGAAAGTACCTTCTATTTCATAATCAACTATAACATTATTTTCATTTCTTATCGCTTTTACTTT
Organism: Candidatus Gastranaerophilales bacterium; assembly: GCA_021202305.1. Lineage (GTDB taxonomy): Bacteria > Cyanobacteriota > Vampirovibrionia > Gastranaerophilales > Gastranaerophilaceae > Galligastranaerophilus_A. Next base: position 8,116 of record JAJQDG010000077.1, on the reverse strand, counting down.
TGCATATTTAATCGCGGACAGAGAATCCGCAACAACCGAAAGCCCCGCAATGCCCGTTGCAAAATATCTTTTTACATCCCTGTCATGAAGCGCCATTTGAAGTCTTTCATAACAGTATTTATCATGCATATAATGAATAATATTAAGGGTATTAACGTATAATCCGGCAAGCCATTCAAGCATGTCATCATATTTTGCCATAACATCGTCATAATCAAGATATTCGCCTTCAACCGCCCTGTATTCAGGCGCCACCTGAACGCCCGATATTTCATCTATGCCGCCGTTTATTGCATACAAAAGGCATTTCGCAAGATTAGCGCGCGCGCCGAAAAATTGCATTTCTTTGCCCGTTACCATTGAAGAAACGCAGCATGCAATTGCATAATCATCCCCGTGAATTGTGCGCATTAAATCATCGTTTTCATATTGAATTGAAGAAGTTTTGATTGAAATTTTTGCACAGTATTTTTTAAACCCAAAAGGCAAATTTACTGACCATAAAACAGTTAAATTCGGTTCGGGCGATGTTCCCAGATTTTCAAGAGTGTGAAGATATCTGAAAGAATTTTTTGTAACCAGAGTTCTGCCGTCAACCCCCATGCCCCCTATTGATTCTGTTACCCAGGTGGGGTCGCCCGAAAAAAGCTCATTGTATTCGGGTGTTCTTGCAAATTTAACAAATCTCAATTTCATTATAAAATGGTCAATCAGCTCTTGAGCTTCGCTTTCGGTTAAAATACCGCGTTTTAAGTCGCGTTCTATATAAATATCAAGAAAAGTAGAAGTGCGCCCGATACTCATTGCAGCGCCGTTTTGTTCTTTAACTGCGGCAAGAAAACCGAAATAAAGCCATTGCACGGCTTCTTTTGCGCATTTTGCAGGCTTTGAAATATCGAAGCCGTAAATAAGACCAAGCTCTTTTAATTCACCCAGAGCTTTTATTTGTTCCGCGATTTCTTCTCTAAGGCGTATGCGCTCGGGGGTCATTTCGCCTTCGAGTGATTTAAACTGATTTTTTTTATCTTCAATAAGCCTGTCTGTGCCGTAAAGCGCCACTCTGCGATAATCACCTATTATTCTGCCGCGCCCGTATGCATCAGGCAGCCCTGTTATAATGCCGGAGTGTCTTGCGGCTTTCATCTCGGGAGTATAAACGTCAAAAACGCCTTGATTATGGGTTTTTCTGTATTTAGTGAAAATTTCCGTTATTTTTGGATTAACCTCATATCCGTATGAATTGCACGAGTTTTGAGCCATTCTTATCCCGCCGTATGGCTGTAAAGCCCGTTTTAGGGGATAATCCGTTTGAAAACCGACTATTTTTTCAAGCTCTTTATCAATATAGCAAGCATTATGCGATGTTATGGAAGATACAATTTCCGTATCCATATCTAAAACACCGCCTGCTTCATGTTCTGCTTTTAAAAGCATGAGACATTTATTCCAGAGTTTTTTTGTATTTTCCCCCGGTTCTTCTAAAAATTCTTCACCGCCCTCATAAGGCGTATAGTTACGTTGTATAAAATCTCTTACGTTGATTTCTTCATTCCATTTGCCGGAATTAAAACCTTCCAAAGTATCAGTCATGGCAATTTCCTTTTAAAGCGTCAGATACAATATTATATCAGCCTGATTTATGAAAGGGCAAATCAGTTTGCAAAAATCTTTTGCAAAAGTTCATAATACATAGAAAAAGCATCTATATTCAAATTAGATTGGTTTAAAACCTTTTTTGCAAGGCTGGCTTCTGTTGTATACGCTTCTTTTTCAAATTCCGCTTTCATTGAGCAATATTTTTTTATTTTTCCGTAGAGAGAATTTTTATCTTTTATGCCGTTTAAATAACCGCGCCCCTCGGGAGTTGAAGAAATGCCTATCATTATTTGTGTGTAGAGCGCGTCAAAAGCGGTATTGATTTTTTTATCAAAATCGCCTCTTGTTTTAGAATTTGTGCCTGCAAAAATTTGCTGATAGTTTATTTTTGCGCCTGTCGGCGTAATTTCATTATATTTTTGAAATTCCTTCATGTTAATAGAATTTCTTATTGGATTTATTATGCATGCCGCCTGCATTTGATTATCAAAAAATTTAAAAATTTCTTCTCCCGCCGTCATAATAAGCAGCGCTTCTTCATAATTTTCGTTCGTTATTTTTTTTAAAAAATCGGGTGCCGTATTTTTATAAGTTTGAAGCAAATGTGTATATTCATGCGAAGCCGTCATTGAATATAAAAGCCTTCCTGTCGGATCATCAATTTTTGGTTTTTGTGCAATATAAAGAATAGCATTATCTTCTTTAAAATCCTGTGTCATATCTGAATGCACATAAGCTTGATAATTTCGCCAATCGGGAATATATTCTTTTAATTTTTCAACAGGTAAAACCTTAACATTAGGATTATTTGATTTTACATAGTTTTCAATATCACCAAACGTTAAATCTTTATTCCGGTAAAGTTCTTCGCCGAATTTGACCGCTTCTATACTGTTTTCAGGGGTATTTGCATTTGCCGGTTTTTTATGCTTTGCGCCAAATGATACAGTGTCAATTGAATTTTTATAACATGCCCTAAAAGAAAAAGGTGTATTATTTACACTATTTACCGTGTGAACCGGGGAAAAATTAATCACTTTCTTAATTCCTTTTTCTATACAAAACAGGTGAAAATTATTTCTTGCCTTAACAAATACGAAAAAATGTGCTACTATCGTAGAAAATGGAGTATTTTTATGGAAAACAAAAGGGCGCAGTGGTCATCTAATATCGGATTTATTCTGGCAACGGTCGGAAGCGCTGTCGGACTTGGCAATATTTGGAGATTTCCCTATATAATGGGTAAAAATGGCGTCGCCGTTTTTCTTTTAATATATGTTTTAATTATTGCTTTTATATGCGCAATTCCGCTTTGTCTGGAGCTTGCAACAGGAAAAATATACCGCCTTGATGCGGTTTCATCTTATGAAAAAATCAATCCTAAACTGGCGCCTTTCGGATATCTTTGTATTTTAACGGCAATTTTAATCCCGTGTTTTTATTTTGTTGTGGGCGGGTGGATTTTAAATTATATATGGATTTTTGCTGCAAATTCCATACCTTCCGATTTCGGTGCATATTTTTCTTCGCTAAATTCAAACATCTTTGCTCCTTTAGGGTTAACCCTTGTTTTTCTTATTATGACGGCGTATTTTCCTTATAAAGGAGTAAATAAGGGAATTGAAAAAGCAAATAATATTATGATGCCGCTTTTTGCCATAATGCTTATTACCCTTGCAGTATATGCACTTTTTCTCCCCGGAGCAAAAGCGGGTTTAGAATTTATGTTTAAGCCTGATTTTTCAGTTTTTAACCATAAAATGATTTTAACCGCGCTCGGGCAGGCGCTTTTTACTTTAAGTATCGGAATGGGAACAATATTAACTTACGGAAGTTATCTTGATAAAAAAACAAATATTAAAAAATCCGCTTACACTTTGATATTTTTTGATACACTTATCGCAATTTTAGCGGGAATTATGATTTTCCCGATAGTTTTTTCAGAGGGAATAGAGCCTTCCGCGGGCGCTATTTTAGTATTTATTTCGCTGCCTGAAATTTTTACTTTTTTGCCGTTTTCAAATATTTGTGCAATTATCTTTTTTCTTTTGTTATTTTTTGCGGCAATTACATCCGGCATAAGCCTTATGGAAACATCAATTGCATGCTTTGTTGATAAATTTAAAATGAAAAGAAGCCATGCAACGCTTCTTTTAAGCGCTATTATTGCCATTATGGCAATTCCCGCCTCGCTTTCATTCGGCGCATTATCCGGATTTAAAATATTTAATAAAACATTTTTTGATTTGCTTGATTTTTTAACTTCAAGCGTTTTGCTTCCTTTTAATACGTTTATAATTTGTATTATTGGCGGGTGGTACGCGCATAATGTTTCAAAAGAGGCTTTCGGGGAAACTTTCTTCGGTAAAATTTTACTTTTTATTTTAAAATTTATTTTACCCGTAATTTTAATTTTAGCCTTAATTTTTGGGCTGAATTAGTGTAAAATAAAAAAAAGAGGTGTGAAATGAAATCCGCAAAAGAAAAGCTGATTGAAACCAAAATTTTGGAAAAAATAAAAAAATATAATGACGTTTACCCGCTTGTAAAAATTTTATTTGAAAATGAAGAACTGCATGAAATGCAGGATTATGCAAATATTGTTTCTATAAAGCGCCTCGGGTTTAATGACCATGGGCCTGTACATATGAAACAGGTTGCAAGCAACGCAATTAAAATGCTTGAAATTTTGCATGATTCGGGCATAAAAACTTCCCTTGAAATAGAAGAAGCAGGCTCTTTTGAAGATTCCATGTGCGCTGTTATTCTTGCCGCTATGATGCATGATTTAGGCATGATGACAGGCAGACAGGCGCATGAAGAAATGTCTGTTACATTTGCGCTAAATATAATGGATAACAGCCTGAAACAGGTATTTAAAAATGATATCCGCCGTCAGGTTGTAATAAAAGCCCTTGCAACAGAAGCTATTATAGGGCATATGGCGCAAAGAAAAATCCATTCGCTTGAAGCGGGAATAATTCTTGTTGCTGACGGGTGCGATATGACAAAAGGGCGTGCCAGAATTCCGCTTGCCCTGCACAGCAGCGCACCGAGAGTCGGCGATATACATATTTATTCGGCAAATGCAATAAGCCGTGTCGGTATTCATCACGGAGTAAATAAACCTGTCAGGGTTGATATTCAAATGTCATCTGAAGTAGGCTTTTTCCAGATTGAAGAAGTATTGCTTGCAAAAGTTAATTCAAGCCCCGCAAAACAGTATATAGAAGTATATGCAGGTGTTAAAGGAAGCGAAGCAAAATGTTATTTATAAAATCCGCAAATGATAGCACCGCCGCTGACAGTTAAAAGGGCAAAGCAAAAAATTTTAATTTTTCCGCAAACTCTAAGGGACAATTTATATTTCACTCAGGAAATCTTTCCAATAATCTTTGCCTTCTTTTGTAGGGTGGTCATTTAAAAGGGCATAATAAGCGCATGAAGAATTATATGTTATATTTGTACTGTCTTTATCGCAATATTTGCTGCCCGAGTTAAAAAAGTTACCGCAGGAGCCGTTTGAAATTGTGCAGGCTGCTGTTACATTATATTCATCTTCAAGCCCCATTGGAATTACGTTTCCATGGATCGTAAAAATAAACATGAAAAAATCCACTCCGTATCTATTGGGCGGGTTTTCACCGTTTACATCAACGCAAACGACAGGCCCGTTTTTTCCGCTTGCAGGGGCGTCATTTAAAACGTATAAAGCGCCTGACGGCTCATTTTTAAAAACGGAATTATCGCATAAAAAAGAAGAATTCTTTCCATTTGAATTTTTACCGCCTGAATATTCCTGACCGTTAAGATAATGCATTGTGTAATATGCATCATAATCGCCTTCGCTATTTAGTGTACCCTGACCTGAAGTTGTCAACGATTGGCTTGCCATATACTTTGTAAAAACATCGGTTAAAGCTGATAATCCGTTTACCTGTGTGTATTCGCTTATTGAAATATCATTAGCCGCATAAAATGCTTGAGCAAGCTTGTTTAATTCTGAATATTGTTTCATAAATGCAGTTTGTAATTCTTTCCTGTGGGTTCTATTTATTACGGCAGGTATTGTCATGGCTGCAACAACGCCTATTATAGCCAGAGTAATGAGGGTTTCTGCTAACGTAAAAGCAATAAAATATTTAGTTTTTCTAAGGGCGGGCATAAAAACTGCGAAATAATTCATAATTTTCTCCTTTTGTCGCTACTAGCGACAGTCGCTATTGGTAACATATCATAAAATACGAATATGTGCAACAATTTTAGAAAAGAATTAGGAAAAAATATCCGCAAAATCCGCCTTGATAAAAAAATGACTCAAGAAACGCTTTGTCTTGAATCAGGAATTTCCCGCTCGCATATAGCGATGATAGAAACAGGTAAAAGAGATATAACAATAAGCACTCTTTTTAAAATTTCAAGAGCGCTTAAAGTTGATATGAGTAAAATTTTTTGTTTTGATAATATCGATTTATTTAAGTTTGATGTAGAAGAACTATATAAATAAACCGCGTAAAACCGGCACCTAAAAGCTATTTATGCCGTTTCAGCTTATAAAATTTTATAAGGATGATGTAAATATTTCTTTTACCGCTTCTTTTGCGGCTTCTGTCGGCGCAATTGAAAGCAGTGCCGATAGCGAAGGTGTGTCAAAAGCAAGATTTACAAGTTTTTCAATATCATTTTCGCTAAAACCGGCATCTTTAAGTTTTTCTGGAACGCCGACCGATTTTAACCAGTTGTATACTCCATCTGATGCTTTTTTGGCTTCATCCTTATTTCCTTTTAAATCAGGCACAATAGAGCTTAAAATGTGGGCAAGAACGTTAGCTTTAGCCGGATAAATGTTTTTAATTACGGCAGGCAAAAGCATTGCAAGCCCTAAACCATGAGGAAGGTCATGTTTTACTGCTGATAGCGGGTGTTCAAGTGCGTGAGTATAGTGCAAAAGCCCGTTATCAAAACAAATTCCGCCTAAAAGAGAAGCATAGTGCAAATAGTAGCGGGCTTCTAAATTTTCAGGATTTTCAAGCGCCAAAGGTAAATATTTTGCAACTAAATCAATTGTTTCTTTTGCAAGAGTAATTGCAAACGGCGAAGCAACTTTTGAAGTGGCAGCCTCAATTACATGATTAACAGCATCAATTGAAACGTACTTTGTTTGATTTATGGAAAGTTTTGTGCATAAAGCAGGGTCATCAATTGAATAAACAGGATAAATGCAATCATACGCAATTGCGGGTTTATAATCTTTTGAAACAACTGTGGCAACTGCAAAACGATTTGCTTCGGTTCCTGTTCCATGGGTTAAATTAATTGCAACAACAGGTGCTGCGCCTTTCGGTTCAAACTTAAATTCATAAAGTTCATCTGCTGTCTTGCCCTTATTTTCAATTAAAATTGCAACTGATTTGCCCGTATCTATGGCAGACCCGCCGCCTATACCGATAACAGCTTTAGCGCCAAATTCAAGCGCCTGTTTTGCGGCTTCATCAATTGAGGTTGTTGTGGGGTTCGGGCTGCATTTTGCATAGTTTGTATATCCAACGCCGTATTTTTTAAGCGCAGCTTCAACATAATCCCAGGCGCCCGTTATTTTATAAGAACCTTTCCCTGAAACAACAATTACTTTTTGAATACCCTTTTCTTTAAGTGCGCAAACAATATCGTCAATTTTTTTAATTGCGCCTACTCCAAAATATACGTGCGATTTGCACAAAATTTCTTTTACTTCGTTAATATTGACATCTTTTTCCCACATAATACTCTCCTTTATAAATATCTTGAAATATTATATCATATTTTATTGTATTTTTATTTTTTTTTGATAAAATGCTCCTTGTAAACTCGAAGCGGCTTTTGGGTATGCCGCAAGAGCAAAGATAAGGAGAATTAAAATGCCTAAAATGAAAACGCACAGATCAGCCGCAAAACGCTACAAAGTTACGGCAAAAGGCAAAATTTTAAGATTGCAAGCCGGAAAAGGACACCTTCTTGCGCACAAATCGCCTGCGCGCAAAAACAGAATTACGGGCATGGTTGAGGTTTGCGACAGAAACCTTGATTTAATTACAAAAGAATTACCGTACATGAAGTATTCAAGATAAGGAAGGTGAAAAATGAGAGTTAAACGCGGTTCAGTGTCAAGAAAAAGACACAAAAAAATATTAAAACTTGCAAAAGGTTTTATAGGCGCTCGTTCCAGAATTTTTAAAGTGGCAAATACTGCTGTTATGAAAGCTTTAAAATACGCTTACAGGGATAGGCGTGTTATCAAACGTCAGATGAGAAGCCTTTGGATAGTCAGAATTAATGCTGCTGTCCGTGAATACGGGTTGAGTTATTCAAGATTTATGAATTTACTGAAAAAAGCCGATATTCAGGTAAACAGAAAAATGCTTGCAGAGCTTGCGGTAAATGAACCCGAGGCCTTTAGAGTAATTGTTGATAAAGTAAACGCTTAAAAATTATTGATAAATTGAATGTTTAAAAAATTTTAAACCGCCTTTAAAAGGCGGTT
>JAJQDG010000125.1 GCA_021202305.1 Candidatus Gastranaerophilales bacterium | reverse complement strand
GTTCACATCAAGGCACATTGAAACTTTATTAAATTTTGCAAATATGATAAATTCTTTTTCAAAAAAGCAGTCTGCTTATGAACTTTCCGAATTGGTTCCGATTATTCTTGAAGAAACAGGCTATTTGAATGAATTAAAAGCAGAAGATAATATTGAAAATCAATCAAGAATTGAAAACCTGCAAGAGCTTGTAAACGTCATCAGGGAATTTGAAACAGATGAAATTCAAATTGATGAAGAAGAAGATTTAGGTGCCTTAGGAAATTTTCTTTCTCAAGTTGCGCTTGTATCCGATATTGATGAAATTAAAGACGAAGAAAAATCGGTTACGCTTATGACTTTACATGCGGCAAAGGGGCTTGAATTTCCCGCAGTTTTTTTAATCGGGCTTGAAGAAGGTTTGTTTCCGGGTTCAAAAGCTGTTTCATACGAAGCAAAAAAAGAATTGGAAGAAGAAAGAAGGCTTATGTACGTTGGAATTACGCGTGCAAAAGAAAATTTATATCTGACCTATGCAAAAAGGCGCAGAGTGTGGGGCGATATGAAATTTTTTCCAAAAAGCCGCTTCATTGAGGAAATTCCCCCTGAATTGATTGTAGAAGATACAGTAAGCGAAAAAATCAGCATAAATCAAAAAGAAAATAATTACACTAAATGGCAAAACTCGAATTTCACAAAAGCAGCCGCCGCAAAAAAAGAGCGTATGAATGAAAATAACAGCGCAATTTCAAAATCTTTAGCTTCCGTTATAGTTAAAAAGGCAGAAAATAAAGATAATTTTGCACAAAATCTTGATGTTATAAAAAAAATGCAGGGCAATAAAAAAACAACCACGGTTATTAAGAAAAAACAAACTGCTGAAATTAAAAACATTAAAGACGATATAAAAATTCAACAGGAAAAACAAATGTACGGGCAAGCTGCGGCAAAAAATTCAGGCGTTAAGGATGACATGAAAATTCAACAGGAAAAATCCGCAGATGAAGATAAGACTAATGTTTTGGATTTAATAAATAAGTGCAAACAAAAAGCTTCAAAAACAAATACTGCGCTTTATGAAAACGGCTTTAGGGAAGGTTCAAGAGTGTTTCATTCTTCATTCGGCATAGGTTTTGTAAAAAAAGCCGCAAATATAAACGGTGAAATAGCCTATACTGTTGATTTTCAAAAACACGGTTTAAAAGAACTCGATGCAAAAACCGCCAATTTAAAAGCGTTTTAGCACCGTATAAGGCTTTGCTTAATGGGCTGTTGCTCTTGAAATTGTGTTTTAACACTGCGGGGAGTTTTTTGCTTAATATGCCGCAAGGTCAATATAAACTTAAACTTTTTTATCTATAGGTGTTTTTACGGCGGGCTTTGAATTTGAGTTTTCATTATTTAAGTTTGCGGAAAAATTAAAATTTTTCTCCGCGAAGCCGGTGTTACGGGGCAAGTATTGAACTTGCCCCGTAACACTACGGCATGCCGCAAACTCAAAGGTACGGTTTCACTTGCAGGCTGTGTGCTTCTTGGAATTGCTAGCGGCTCACTGTCTTTAAACTTCGCTTATAAAAACCTTCGGGTTTTAGTCGCTCCGTCAGCCGTTCGCCTTGGCGGGTTTCGGGGCTAACCGCCCCTCACCCTACGCAATTCCGCTATCCCGCACACAGCCTGTATCTCACACACCTTATCGTCGGATTTGAAAAGCGGATTGCGAGCAGAGGGCGGAGCGGGAAAACATCGAGTTTTCCCGTGTAGTCCCGTTTAATGCGAGCAACCAAGCAACCTCAAAAAATTGTCATTTTTTGGGTTTTTCCGCATCCTCGTTTTTCTTTTCGACAAAATGATCTTTTATTTTTGTTGCAGCCTGTGCCGCTATTGCTAACCCTGCTGCAGCTGCAACGTATGATATATAAGCGGCGCCGTTTGTCTTTTTAACGTGATTTGCTAAATTTTCAGGCAGCAATTGCTTTACCCATTTGCACCCTCTATGTGAAGCCATGCCCTCTTCCGCAAGAACGGGCGTCATTGCAAGGAAAGCAAGCGCGCCTGAATGTTTCCTTACAAAATTTGTTGCTTTTTGAGATTTTTTTAATTCTTCCCCTTCTTTTGGCTCTTGATTTTTTGTGCCGGCTGCAAATATTGCTAAACCGGAAGCAAGCGCCATGCAGGGTGTGCGAAGCCCCTGTATCTTTTTCCAAACGGCAGAATTATTATAATTAAAAGCATGCCCGAGTTCATGAAATTGCCCTGCGGCAAATTTTTCTCTGTTTATTACAACTGAATTTGGAGCAAATCTGCTTACACCTTTGGGAGTAAAAAACGCATTTTTACCCTTTGAGGCAGCATACACGGGGTCAAATATTTCCATAACTTTGTCAGGCGTTCCTGAAAGATTCATTACGACTCCGGGATCTTTAATTTGAACCCCTTTTTTGCCCAAATTTGTAACGGAATTAATAATTTCATCACCCGCGTTATTTAAAAGTTCAATATCTTTCGGGTTTAACTTTTTTTGCATGGCAGTTACTGAAGAAATAGCGCCAAGACTAATGGGAGTTGTTGCAACCGGAATAATACTTCCTGCGCTTATGGCAGCAAGAGTACCTTTTGTTTCATTATCATTTTGCTTTTTTTCTGCTTCTAAATCCTCTAAATGTTTAGAACTAAGGGGATTTTGTTTCTTCCGCTCCTCCCTTTTTTGAATTTCATTTTTCACATCTTGCAGCATTGTATTTTGTCTGCAAATAGATAATCCACTGCCTTGCATATATAACCTTCCTTCTTTATTATTAAAAACTAAAAACATAAATTTGTTGTTAATAATACAATAAATGTAACTTTTTATTAAGCGCCCCCTTAAACCTTTTTATGATAGAATTTCTTT
>JAJQDG010000174.1 GCA_021202305.1 Candidatus Gastranaerophilales bacterium | reverse complement strand
GTTCTGTAATGGGCGCCTGCTGAATTTCTGCGTTTGAGCGCGGATTTTATAATAATTTCAGATACAGCTATCATATTTCTGATTTCATAAGAAGCAAAATCAGAAAATACATATCTGCCTTCAATTTTTTTCTTTATTTCATTAAGTTCAAAAAGACCCTTGTTAAGACGGTTTTCATCCCTCAAAATACCCGCGTAATTCCACATAAGGTTTTTTATCTCTGCTTTAAGAGAAGATGAATCTTCGATAAAATAGGGTTCTTGTTCCTGAAAGTTATATAGAAAGTTTTTAATTTTTTCATCATAATTTTTTGGCGGGCGCAAATCTTTATAACTCAGATTATCATAAAGCCCCATAGCGCTTACAACACATTCTAAAAGTGAATTTGAAGCAAGCCTGTTGGCGCCGTGCAAACCCGTAGCCGCCGCTTCGCCTATTGCATATAAATTTTTAATATTTGTTTCAAAATCCAAATTTACTTTTATGCCGCCCATAAAATAATGTACCGCAGGCGCAACCGGAATAAGATTTTTATTTAATTCAATGCCGTTATCATCACAATATTTGGTGATTGAGGGAAACCTTGTTTTAAACTTTTCGATACCAATATCTGAAATATCAAGATAGACAAAATTTTCACCCGTTTTTTTCATTTCATCATAAATGGCACGCGCCACTACATCCCTCGGGGCTAGTTCGCCCATTTTATCATAATTTAAAATGAAACGTTCGCCTTTCTTGTTAACCAGTTTTGCGCCTTCGCCCCGAACAGCTTCAGACACAAGCGGAAGTGTATTTAAACCGGAAATATTCAATGCCGTCGGGTGAAATTGGACAAATTCCATGTCTGAAATTTCGGCACCGATTGAATTTGCAAGGTAAATTCCATCTCCGGTTGTAACGGGTCTGCTTGTCGTATATTTATAAACCTGCCCCGCCCCGCCGGTTGCAATTGTTATAACATTTGAAAATATCGCTTCATACTCTCCGTTTTTTTCGTTGAAAGTTAAAACGCCCCGCACGGCACCCGTTGCATCATCTAAAAGTTCAATCGCCATTGTATTTTCATAAATTTCGATTTCTTTTGCTTTATTTACCTGCTCAATTAAAGCATTTTCAATTGAAAGCCCTGTTTTATCTTTTGTATGAAGAATTCTGGGTAGACTGTGCGCGCCCTCAAGAGCAAAATCAAAAGAGCCGTCCTCTTTTTTATCAAATTTTACTCCGGCATTGATAAGCCCCTTAATTGCAAGCGCTGAATATTCAGAAACGTATTTAACGGTATTGAAATCATTTAATCCGGCACCTGCTTTTACCGTGTCAAAAACATGTGAACTTATGGAGTCTGCCTTATTTATATCAGGCATAACAGCAACAATTCCGCCCTGTGCCAGCCTTGAATTACATTCATCAACAGAAGATTTGGTGATAATCAAAACGCCGTCTTTATTATTCTTGCTTTTTGCAAGTTTATACGCCAAATAAAGCCCTGAAATGCCCGAACCTATTATAACCGCAGAATATTTTGAATATTTCATTAACATGTCCTCTTATAATATTAAAACACGTGAATTTTCTTTGTGAATACCGGCTCCAAAAAGTGCAAAATCAAGCCCGACAGGGTCATCCGGTCTAAATTCTTTTAATTTGGAGGTCAATTCCCATGCTGCCTTAAAATCATTCTGCTTTCTTTTCAAAAGCCCTAATTTACGTGAAACATTTCCTGCATGAACATCAAGAGGAATTATTAAATCTTTTTTATCTATAAAATCCCAAATTCCAAAGTCAACAGGCGCGGGTCTTACCATCCATCTTAAAAACAAGTGCATTCTTTTATTGGCGCCGTTTTTTTCAGGATTGCATATCATAAAGGAAAATCCGCCATTTTTCGGAGCAAATTTTGATGAACTGAAAAAGTCATAAACCGTATTTTTTTTATAAAATAAATCCCGTATGGTTCGCCCGCTTTTATATAGCTCTGATAAAGAATAAAAAAGAGCCTTTACATCATAATCGGTATAAAAACGATAACAAAAACCGTCCAGTTTATTTTCATATAAATCAAAATTTAAAATGAAATTAAGCGGACTTTTCCCCATTATTTCAAACAAGAAATTGAGTTTAGAAATAAAAGCCTCTCTCCTGCCGTATGAAAACAAAGAGGTTATAAAGCCCGCAATTTCAATATTTTCAATATCGCCATTAAATCTGTGCGGAAACTGAACCGGATCATCTTTTATAAAATCGGGAGTTTCATATTTTGCCCTTAATTTTTCAAGATAATCTTTCATTTAGTAATTTTGTGCTTTTTGTGCAAAATAGCTTTTTGCATGCTTACAAACAGGGCAAATATCAGGCGCATTTTTTCCTTTAAATGTATGTCCGCAGTTTGTGCATTCCCAAATTATTTCTTCTTCTTTTTCAAAGACTGTTCCATTTTTTAAATTATCTAAAAGTTTTGCATATCTTTCTTCGTGTTCTTTTTCGATTTTTGCAACGTATTCAAATAACAATGCTATTTCATTGAAGCCTTCTTCTTTGGCTTCTTTTGCAAATTGCATATACATTTGAGTCCACTCGTAATTTTCACCCTTGAGAGCATCAAGCAAATTTTCGGGTGTGGCCGGAATTGAACCGTTATTTAGTAATTTAAACCAAATTTTAGCATGTTCTTTTTCATTATTTGCGGTTTCTTCAAATATTTTTGAAATTTGGACAAATCCGTCTTTTTTAGCCTGGGAAGCATAATAAGTGTATTTATTTCTTGCTTCCGATTCGCCCGAGAAGGCTGTTTTAAGGTTTGCTTCGGTTTTAGAACCGGTTAAACTTCTTTTTTCAATAACATTTTCCATAAATATTCATCCTTTCCGTATCAGATATTGAA
>JAJQDG010000204.1 GCA_021202305.1 Candidatus Gastranaerophilales bacterium | reverse complement strand
CAATTGAATTATACCAAAAAATAATTATTTTGTCATTAATTTATTTATAAATAAAAATAAACGCTTCACTAAAAATGAACCGGGTGGGACTCGAACCCACGACCAAAAGATTAAGAGTCTCCTGCGCTACCAGCTGCGCCACCGGTCCATTTTCAAATAACCAGTTTATTATAAACCAAAAAAATATTAAAAAGCAAATTTATATTACAACAACTTCCATACTTGCAATGGCTCTTTTTTTGATTTAAAATCTCTTTGTTGTTCCGAGATCGTCTAGCGGCAGGACAGCAGACTCTGGATCTGCTTACGGTGGTTCGAATCCATCTCTCGGAGTTTTAAAAAAACCCGCTTTATTTAAGCGGGTTTTTATTATTAAAAAGATATACCGTCATTTGCAATGCCTGCAAAACCGGATTTTATCCGTTTTCTCTTTTTGGTATCCTCATTGCATAAAACGAGCGGATTACAAAAATAAGAGCAATTACAAGAAATATAATTCCCGTTACTTTTGAATAATTTCTAAACTGTTCGCTGATTGCAATTTCCATTGCAAGAAGCCCGAATAGGGTTGTAAACTTAATAATGGGATTCATTGCAACGCTTGAAGTATCCTTAAACGGATCTCCTACCGTATCGCCCACAACTGTTGCATCATGAAGCGGAGTTCCCTTTTCTTCCAGATCAACTTCGACTATTTTTTTCGCATTATCCCAGCAGCCGCCGGCATTTGCCATAAATACCGCCTGAAATAACCCGAAAACCGCAATTGCAATTAAATAGCTGATAAAAAAGGATACGGGCGCATTATTTGAAGTTGAAGGCGAAGATAAAAACGCAAACGCGAGGGCAAATGCAAATAATGCAACAAATATATTAAACATGCCTTTTTGCGCGTATTGAGTGCATATTTTAACGACTTCTTTTGAATTTTCAAGATTTGCCTTTTTGTCGTCCGCCTCACCCAGTTTAATATGTTTTTTAATAAATTCAACCGCGCTGTATGCGCCTGTTGTAACTGCTTGCATTGAGGCGCCTGAAAACCAGTATATAACGGCGCCGCCGGCTATAAAGCCTAAGAGCGTATATGGATTTAAAAGATTTAAAATACTTTCAGGCGTAATATTTAAAGTTTCTTTTATCACAAGTATTAAAGAAAATATCATTGTGGTGGCTCCGACAACTGCCGTGCCTATTAAAACAGGCTTGCTTGTAGCCTTAAAGGTGTTGCCGGCGCCGTCATTTTCTTCCAGATATTTTTTTGCATTTTCAAAATCGGGTTTAAACCCGTACGCTTTTTCAATTTGCGTTTGTATATCCGGTTGTTCTTCAATCAAGGATAATTCATAAACCGATTGCGCATTATCAGTTACAGGGCCGTAGCTGTCAACCGCGATTGTAACAGGTCCCATGCCAAGAAACCCGAATGCAACAAGCCCGAATGCAAAGACTGAAGGATAAATCATAATTTCATTTATGTGCGTGCTTGCAAAATAGGCAAGCCCCATAAGAAGAACAATAATTGCGCCTATCCAAAACCCTGAAAAGTTGCCCGAAACTATGCCGGATAAAATGGTTAATGAGGCGCCGCCCTCGCGGGAAGCCGTTACAACCTCTTTTGTATGTTTTGCTTTTGGACTTGTAAATATTTTTGTAGCTTCGGGAATTAATGCTGCACCTAATGTGCCGCAGGATATTATGAGAGATAAAACAAACCATAGATTATTTTCTAAATTTCCCAAAAGCCAATAGCTTACAGAAAACGTCATTATTATTGATAAAACGGAAGTCAGCCATACAAGATTTGTTAAAGGAACTTCAAAATCAAAACGTTTTTTTGTTTCTTCGCATTTTTTAGCATAAAAACAAGTTATAGCGTTGTTTATCCAATAACTTATGACAGATGTTGCTATCATTAAAAATCGCATAGTAAAAATCCAGGCTAAAAGCTGAATTTGATAATCTTTAAATACGCCGAGTAAAATAAAGCTGACAAGTGCAACGCCCGTAACGCCGTATGTTTCAAAACCGTCAGCAGAGGGTCCTATTGAATCGCCCGCATTATCGCCGGTACAATCTGCAATGACACCGGGGTTTCTGGGGTCATCTTCTTTAATTCCAAATTGAATTTTCATTAAGTCCGAGCCTATATCGGCAATTTTTGTAAAAATACCGCCTGCAACACGCAAGGCAGAAGCACCGAGGCTTTCCCCGATTGCAAACCCGATAAAACATGCACCTGCTAAATACCCCGGTACGAATAACAAAATAACAAGCATTAATATAAGTTCAACAGAAACAAGCAAAACTCCGATGCTCATTCCCGCGCGAAGCGGTATATTAAGACAATTTAAGGGTTTTGATTTTAATGCAAGAAAAGAAGCTCTGGCATTTGCAAGAGTATTCATTCTGATACCAAACCATGCAACAAAATAAGAACCTAAAATGCCTACGATAGACCATAATAGAATTAAAAGAACACTTTTTATCCCCATTCCTTCTAAAATGCCGAAATAATAGCCTATACACAGCGCAATCAAAACTTCTAAAACAATTAAAAATTTGCCCTGCTGTATAAGGTATGTTTTACATGTTTCAAAAATTGTGGTTCCGACATTTTCCATAACAGGGTGCAGCGGAATTTTTTTAATTCTTAAAAATTCTGCTAAACCAAAAACCGCCCCGATAAAGGCAACAACTATACCCGCTATTAAAAGGTTGCGGCAAAACGGTTGTTCGCTGAAATCAGGAACAATAAGCGAAGCTTCGCTTGCAAGCGCGCTTTGAGTGCAAAATGCAAGCACCAAAAAACAAAGGACACTTTTAAATAAATTTTTCATAAATAAAATCCCTTTATAAACTTGTAATCCGCTTTATTATAATATGTCT
>JAJQDG010000150.1 GCA_021202305.1 Candidatus Gastranaerophilales bacterium | reverse complement strand
GTTTAATTATATCAATAATTATAACAATATTTATATACGGGTGCAATAAATATATATTGGGTTTGCGGGAAAAATTTTAATTTTCTTTAGCAAACTCAAAAAGAAGTTTTCCTTTTATTATAAAAAGGTGTAACAATATCATAAACCTGTTTCAGATAAAACAAAAACTCCTTTAAGCACTTGTATTTGTTCCCCTAAAAGGTTATAATGATAGTTAGAATAGCTTATTTGAAAGGCTTATAAAAAGCTACATGGGTGATGTGCAGCAGCAAAATGATATTGCAAAACTTATTCAAATTTTGCCCCCTAAAATAAAAAGGGCGATTTATGAAGGTCTTTTAGATGATGCAATTGAAATTGTTCTTGACGTGGGGCGTTTGCCTGAAGTTCGTATCGGTAACGGCAAAATAGAATATTTAGGCACGGATAGTGTTACGGAAGATGATATCAAATTTATCACGGAAAAAATTCCCGAATTTACTTCCGACAATCGTTCAGGCATTGCAGGCACATTGCATAGAATAAGCGCAATCAGAAACAGGCAGGGAAAAATTATCGGGCTTACATGCCGCATAGGGCGCGTAATAACGGGAACAATCACCTGCATAAAGGATATCGTTGTTCAAAATAAAAGTATTCTTTTTTTGGGACGCCCGGGGGTTGGCAAAACAACAAAATTACGCGAAATTTCCCGCCTTGTTGCAGATGAACTGGGCAAAAGAGTTGTTGTTGTAGATACTTCTAATGAAATTGCGGGCGATGGAGATATTGCGCACCCTGCAATAGGCAAGGCAAGGCGTATGCAGGTTCCGCAGCCGGAATTTCAAAAAGATATTATGATTGAGGCTGTTGAAAATCATACTCCCGAAGTTATTGTGGTTGATGAAATCGGCACGGAACTTGAAGTGCAGGCGGCAAGGACAATAGCGGAACGCGGTGTTATGCTGATTGCAACAGCTCATGGCAACACGCTTGATAATCTTATAAAAAATCCCGCTATGAGCGATTTAGTAGGCGGTGTCAGCTCTGTTACTCTGGGAGATGAAGAAGCAAAACACAGAGGCTGCCAAAAGACAGTTTTGGAACGTGAAAAACGCCCGACTTTTGATATAGTCATTGAAATTATCGACAGAAACACTCTTGCCGTATATAAAGATACATCTGAAGCCGTGGATTGCATTCTTCGCGGGTGGCCAATAACGCCTGAAATCAGGAAAGTTGACCAAACATATGAATCAAAAATTCCTGCTAAAACTGAAATTGAACGCACGATAGACAGAGTAATGGAGCTTGACACCAGAGCAAAAAACCCTATGAATTTTTCTTTTAACCGCAGAGCTTACATAGATTCTGTCAAGAATCATAAAAAAATATATATTTACGCGGTTTCGCGTTCAATCGTGAATAAAATTATAGAAAGACTTGATATTGATGTAGAAATTGTACGCAGCGTTGAAGATGCGGATATTGTTATTGCGCACAAAAATTTTGCAAAAGGCGGAACAAAAATTTTATCCGTTGCAAATGAATACAGATTGCCTGTTTATTTTGTACGCACAAATTCAATGTCGCAAATTCAAAAGGTTTTAAAAGATGCGCTGCATTTGGCTGAAAACCCTGATTTTGCGGAAATAAAAACAGATTTTAAAGACGACTGCGAGCTTGCGCTTGATGAGGCAAAGGCGGCAATCGCAAAAGTTATGGAAGGGGCAGAATCTGTTGAATTGGAACCGCAGCCCCAAAATGTACGCAAAATGCAGCATGAACTTGCCGATTCTTATAATTTGCAATCTCAAAGCGTAGGTGAAGGAACATCCCGCCGCATAAGAATTTCAAGGGGAGAAGATTAGTTTCATCTTTAAATTTACAGACGATTTTTCTTTTATGAAAAGATGTCTATACAATAGCCGGCTGCAATTTATAAAGAGTCTGAGTTTTAGAGAAAATTCTTCTTTATCTCACTTTTTATTTTAAAAGCGATTTTATTGCCATTGCCCGATTTTCCGATTTAAAAATATAATTTCCCGCAACAAGACAGTTAGCCCCCATTTGTTTGCATTTTTCGCCGGTTTTATCGTTTATGCCGCCATCTACCTGTATATATTTTATATCAGGTTTCAAATTTTTAATTTCATAAATTTTTTGTGCGCACTTAGGCATAAAAATCTGCCCCGAAAACCCCGGTTCCACCGTCATAACAAGAACCAAATCGATTAACGGCAGATAAGGTTCAATTTCTTTTACCCGAGTTTTAGGTTTAATTGAAATACCCGCGATTTTATCTGCTTTTTTAATCATTTCTATGCATTTTAATGTTTTTTTACCGGAAGCTTCAATATGAAAGGTTATAACGTCAGAACCTGCCTGCAAAAAATCAGGAATATATTTATCGGGATTTTCAATCATAAGATGAACATCTAAAATAGCGCCCGTTATCTTTCTTAAAGATTTAACCACGGGCGCGCCTATTGTAATATTCGGAACAAAATGCCCGTCCATTACATCAATATGCACCCACTTTGCACCGTTGGTTGAAACAGTCTTTATTTCATTTTCAAGGTTTGAAAAATCCGCTGACAAAATCGAAGGCGAAACTATAATTTTATTTGCCGTTTTTTTTAAATCAATCATTTTGCCTCGTTTCCCAAAGCACGATAAGCGCCTGTTTTGCGGCATTTATTTCGGCAAGTTTGCGTGATTTAGCCTCACCCTTTGCAATTAATTTACCTTCATAATAAACACCCGATGTAAAAATTTTATCATGATCCGGGCCTTTTTCATCAAGAATAATATATTCAGGTAAATTATGGGTAAGCTTTTGGGTAAGCTCCTGCAATTTTGCTTTTGGATTAGAATATTCAACGTTTAATATGTCATCTTTAAAATAAGTCAATA
>JAJQDG010000141.1 GCA_021202305.1 Candidatus Gastranaerophilales bacterium | reverse complement strand
GTTTTAAGAAGTACCGGATACAGCCATGTGGATTTAGCTTACACAAAAGAAAGGAATATTTCAGTTTTCAATGCTCCCCATTACGGCGATTTTTCCATAGCCGAATATGTTTTTGCACTTTTATTAACCGTTTCAAGAAAAATTTTGCCTGCCGTAAAAGATATTAAAAACGGAACAATAGTTAATACAAAATATTCGGGCATGGAATTATGCGGCAAAACAATTGGAATTGTCGGGCTTGGCGCTATCGGGAAAAAAGTTGCGGAAATTGCAAAAGCATTTTCTATGGAAGTTCTTTGCTATGACATTAAAAAACAGGAGGGATACCGGATATCTCCTCTGGATGAATTGTGCAAAAGGGCGGATATAATAAGCATTAACGCAAATTTAACGGAAAAAACGCTCCACATGTTTGATTATTCCCGTTTTGAGATGATGAAAAACGGCGTAATTATTATTAACACGGCACGCGGCGAAATTATAAAAACATCTGATTTATATGAAGCGCTCGTTAAACAAAAAGTTAAATACTCGGCACTTGATGTTATTGAATGCGAAAATCTGTTGTACAGCGAAGAAAATAACCCTGATATAAATTCTGTTAAAGAAAGCTGCTTGAAAAACTTTTACACAGCGCAAAAATTTTTAAATATGGAAAATGTGCTTATAACTCCGCATATAGCGTATAATACCAAGGAAGCTCAAATGAGAATACTTGAAATTACCTATGAAAATTTAATTGCTTCAACAAAGTTTACAACTGGTGCTAAAAATCTTGTTTTGTTATAATAATTCTTATGGATTTAGCGAAATATATAGAACATACAAAATTAAGCCCTTCTGCAACGCCCGAAGATATAAAATTATTGGTTGAAGAAGCCATTTATTACGGCTTTTTAGGGGTTTGTGTAAATCCCCAGTATGTAAAATTTGCCGCAGATTTAATTAAAGAAAAAAATGCCCGGACAAAAGTTATCTCTACGGTTAATTTTCCTCTGGGTGCAAATAAAATAAATACAACGTTATCTCAAATTGAAGATGCTATAAAAGACGGCGCAGATGAGATTGATACGGTAATTAATATCGGCGCGCTTAAAGCAGGCAACTGCAAACAAGCTTCCGATGAACTTATTTTGCAGAGAGAAGCCTCAAAAGGAAAAATTTTAAAAGTTATTCTGGAAACCGATTTACTTACGGGTGCGGAAATCAAAATAGCCTGCCTGAATTGTGTCAGCGCAAATGTTGATTTTGTAAAAACTTCTACCGGTTTTGTAAAAGACGGAATAGGCGCCACTGTTGAAAATGTTAAGTTAATGTATCAAACGGTCGGTAAAAAAGGAATTGGCGTAAAAGCCGCAGGGGGAATAAAATCCAAACTTCTGGCATACGATTTAATTAATGCGGGTGCAACAAGGCTTGGAACAAGCTCCGGTGTGCAGTTAATGAAATAAGGAACAAAAAATGGACAAAATAACTATCCGTTCGGATAGAAGCACGGATTATACTTTTATTTACAAAGGCGAAGAACAAATTTTAAAAGCGGGCAGCATTATAAGCATTGCAAACGGGCTGAATGATGTCGTATTGCCGACAGTTGCAATGAAAGTCATGAACAATTTAATTGTTATTAAGGAAGATGTAAAATAATGGCGGAAGAAAAAATCATTGTTACCATAACAGGGCAGGATAAAACAGGCATTGTTGCCAAAGTGGCTACCACCCTCTGGGAAAACGGAGTTAATATTGAAGATATCAAACAAACTATCATGCAAGATTATTTTGTTATGATAATGCTTTGCAGTATTACAAATTCAAAAGAATCTTTCAGCACCATAAAAGAACGCCTTACCATGGCGGCAGAAAGCATGTCTATGGCAATTTGGATTCAGCGTAAAGAAATTTTTGACAGAATGCACACAATTTAAAGGCGCGCTAAATGGATTTTGATGTAAATAATATAATGGAAACAATCGATATGATAAAGGTGCATCACCTTGATATAAGGACGGTAACGCTGGCACTGAGTCTTAGAGATTGTTGTTCGCAGGATACAAAAACTACGGCAAATAAAATTTATGATAAAATCACAAAATACGCCATTAACCTCTCTAAATATGCGGAGGAATTAGAAAGCGAATATTCAATACCTATCATAAATAAAAGAATAGCCGTAACACCGATTTCCCTGATAACAGAATCTATTGATAAGCCGGATTTTATTCATATTGCAAAAACGCTTGATAAAGCGGCGCGCGAAGTCGGCGTGGATTTTTTGGGCGGTTATTCGGCGCTTGTTGAAAAAGGGTGTACCGAAGGCGACAAAAGGTTTATGGCTTCTATTCCCGAGGCACTTGCCACAACGGAAAGAATATGTTCTTCCGTAAATCTTGCCGGTTCAAAAGCGGGAATAAACATGGTAGGCGTTTATAAAACAGCCGAAATAATCAAAAAAGCAGCAAAATTAACTAAGGATAAGGACGGAATAGGCGCGGCAAAATTTGTGTGCTTTTGCAATTCCGTTACGGACAATCCTTTTATGGCGGGAGCATATTGCGGCATAAATGAACCTGAATGCGCTCTTAATGTCGGGGTT
Organism: Candidatus Gastranaerophilales bacterium; assembly: GCA_021202305.1. GTDB lineage: Bacteria > Cyanobacteriota > Vampirovibrionia > Gastranaerophilales > Gastranaerophilaceae > Galligastranaerophilus_A. Next base: position 11,742 of record JAJQDG010000141.1, on the reverse strand, counting down.
TCGGGTCCCGGGGTTGTGAGGTGGGCAATAGAAAACATGCCAAAAACCGCAGACCTTGGCGAAGTTGCAAACATGATTAAAAAAACCGCATTTAAAATTACAACAACGGGCGAGCTTATCGGACGTGAACTTGCTAAAAGGCTTGATATTCCCTTTGGCGTGATTGACCTTTCTCTTGCGCCCACACCCGCCGAAGGCGACAGCGTAGCGGGAATTTTCAGAGCAATGGGCTTATCCGATGCAGGCGCCCACGGCACAACGGCAGCGCTTGCGATGTTAAATGACGCGGTTAAAAAAGGCGGAATTATGGCATCAAGCTATGTAGGCGGGCTTTCAGGGGCGTTTATCCCTGTTTCTGAAGATGCAGGCATGATTGAAGCGGCTGCAAAAGGCGTTTTGACCATAGATAAATTAGAGGCAATGACAAGTGTTTGCTCGGTCGGGCTTGATATGATTGCTATTCCGGGAGATACCCCCGCAGAAACAATTGCAGGCATGATAGCCGATGAAATGGCTATCGGCATGATAAATAAAAAAACAACAGCGGTGCGCGTCATTCCGGTTGCAGGCAAAAAAGCAGGGGAATGGGTTAGATTTGGAGGGCTTCTGGGAGAAGCACCCATTATGAAAGTAAATACGGCGGATTCATCTGTTTTTGTCAACAGGTTGGGCAGAATACCCGCGCCGATACACAGTTTAAACAATTAAAGGGAGTTTGGAATAATGAAAAAATACAGAATAGGCGTGGATATAGGCGGTACAAACGTCAAGATAGCACTTGTCGATTTATCGGGAAAAATTGTATATTCAAATACAACGCCCACACGTGCGGATTTAGGGTATGAACATTCCATTGCAAACATTCAAAATGCTATTGAAGAATTAATGAAAGAAACCTGCACAAATAAAGAAACAATAGAAGCAATTGGTTTCGGTTTTCCGGGGCAAATTGACTATAAAGAAGGTGTAGTAAGGCTTCTTCCCAACATGCCCGGGTGGGTGGAAGTTCCTGTTGCAAAAATTATGGAAGATAAATTTGGAATTACAACAAAACTGGATAATGATGTAAGGGTTGCAACTTTGGGCGAACTTAAATACGGTGCCGGAAAAGGATGTCAAAATTTAGTTTGCATAACCGTTGGAACGGGTATCGGCAGCGGGCTTGTATTTAACGGAAAATTAATAAGGGGCGCAAAAAATGCCGCAGGCGAAATCGGACACATTAAAATGACCATGAACGATGGACCCATTTGCGGATGCGGCGATTTCGGATGTTTAGAAGCCTATGCCTCAGGACCTTCCATAGTTGCGGAAGCTAAAGAATATATAAAAGGCGGCAAATCATCAAAATTTAAAGAACTTGCAACTGAAGAATTAAGCCCCTATATAATTGCGCAGGCTGCTCTGCAAGGAGATGCCGTTGCAAAAAGAATTTATGCAAAAATGGGCGAAATAATAGGGCTCGGGCTTACTTCCGTCATTAATCTTTTAAACCCCGAAAAAGTGATTATAGGGGGCGGAGTTGCTGATGCGGGGGAAATTCTTTTTAAGCCTATAAAAGAAACAATTATAAAGCGTGCAATGCCTATTCAGGCTTCTTCGGTTGAAATTGTTCCCGCACAATTGGGAAATACCGCAGGAGTTATCGGCGCAAGCTTGTTAATAGAGTCATAAAAAAGCAATAAAAGGCAGTTTTTTTGTAAATTGAAACCCTAAAATCGGCTTTTTATTTTTATACGATTTTTGGATTTTAAATTCAAAGCTTTTGATTATTGTAAAAGAGCAGTTTTTTAAGCTGCTCTTTTACATTTGGCGGTTTTCAGCCATTTTTATTTTTAGCCAAGAGCTTCAATGATTGCCTTTGCGGCTCTTTTTCCTGCGCCCATGGCATTAATTGCGGTGGATTCTCCTAAAGGTGCAACATCTCCGCCTGCCCAAACTTCATTAATTGAAGTTTCGCCTTTTTCATTTATTATAATGTATCCTTTTTTATCCGTTTCAAGAGAAAGTTCTTCGCTTTTTGCGGAATTTTGGATAATCGGATTTGGACCTGTGCCTAAAGAAACAATGACGGCATCAAAATCCATTGTAATGTACTCGCCTGTGCCTACGGGTCTGCGGCGTCCTGAAGCATCCGGTTCGCCGAGTTCCATAATTTCAAACTTCATTTCTTTGACGTATCCTTCCTCGCCTATTATTTCAACAGGTGCATGGAGAAATTTGAAAATAACCCCTTCTTCTTTTGCATGGCGGATTTCTGCCTTTCTTGCGGGAAGTTCTTCTTCTGTTCTTCTGTACATTACGTAAACTTCTTTGTATCCGACTCTAACAGCAGTTCTTGCCGCATCCATAGCAACATTTCCGCCCCCTATAATTGCAGCTTTTGTGCCTACTTTTAGCGGGGTTGGCGTTGTTAATTCATTTGCATGCATTAAGTTGACTCTTGTTAAAAACTCATTTGCACTGTATACACCGTTTAAATTTTCCCCCTGTATGCCCATCATTTTTGGCAGACCTGCGCCGGAGCAAATAAAAACAGCGTTATATCCTTCTTCTTTTAACTGTTTAATTGTAATAGATTTTCCGACTACAACATTTTTAACAATATTTACACCTTTTTCTTTTAAACCTTTAATTTCTCTGTCTAAAACAGTTCTTGGCAATCTAAAGGGAGGAATGCCGTATCTTAAAACACCGCCTGTTTCATGAAGCGCTTCAAAAATAGTAACTTCAAATCCTGCGTTTCTAAGGTCATTTGCAGCGGACATTCCGGCGCAGCCTGAGCCTATAATTGCAACCTTTTTGCCGTTTGATTTTATTTCAACTTCAACAGGTTTGGAATTATCGCCTACAAATCTTTCAAGCGAGCCTATTGCAACCGGACTTCCTTTAATACCCAAAACGCATTTTGATTCGCACTGTCTTTCCTGCGGGCAAACCCTTCCGCATACGGAGGGGAGCATATTTGTTTCTCTTATAATTTCTCCCGCTTTTTGAATGTCGCCTTTTTTCACCTCTGCTATAAATTCGGGGATATTTACACTTACGGGGCAGCCTTTTTTGCACATAGGATTTTTACAGTTTAAACATCTTTGCGCTTCTAAGGCAGCTTGTTCTTTTGTGAAATTTTCTTCAACAGGGTTAAAATTACATCTTCTTTCAACCTTATCCTGCTCAACAGGGTTTTGACGTTCAATAATTGCCATTAAAATTCTCCTAATAACTTCATAATTTTATTGTATAATAAAAAATAAAAATGAACCAAAAAAATATGATAAAACTCTTAAAACCCTATATAGACGGCACTGTGTTAAATGAAAAATGCGAGTTTACACAGAAAATCAAAGAACTTTTTCAAAAGCTGACAAAAAATAATGTCCGCGTTGTTCTTGCAACGGGAAGAATGTTTATGGGGGCAGACCCCGTAAGAAAGCAATTAGGGCTTGAAACCCCCGTTGTTTGTTATCAGGGGGCAATGGTGCGCAGGGGAAATGAAATTTTGTATCAATCATCGGTTGAACATAATCTTGCAAAAGAACTTATACAAATTTCACGCGCAAAAAACTTTCATCTGAACTTATACAATGACGATGTTTTAATTGTGGAAGATGACAATAAACGGTTTATGGAAGATTATACAAACGGCAGGCACACAACTTATAAAGTTGCAAATTCGTTTGATGAAGTTCAATTGGGCGTTGTTTCAAAACTTCTTGCAATAATTTATGATGAAAACCTTCTTCTTGATTTGCAAAAAGAAATGCAAAAAAAATTTGAAAATCGGCTCTGTGTGGTTAGAAGCCACAAATATTATCTTGAATTTACAAACATAAATGCTTCAAAGGGCAGCGCGCTTAATTTTTTAGCAGACTATTGGAACATAAAAAAAGAAGAAATTATGGCATCGGGCGATCAAGATAATGATTACGACATGCTAAAAAATGCCGGAATAAAAATCGCAATGGGAAATGCAAGCGAAAAATTAAAATCAATTGCAGATTTTATATGCCCTCCTGTTGAAAAAGACGGCTTGAGCGCCGCAATTGAAAAATATTTAGGAGATTTCCTGTGAGAATAGGTCAAGGGTATGACATTCATAAATTAATCGAAAAAAAAGATTTAATTCTGGGCGGGGTAAAAATTCCCTTTGAAAAGGGGCTTTTAGGGCATTCAGATGCGGATGTTTTAATTCATGCAATAATAGATTCATTATTGGGTGCGGCTTGTTTAGATGATATCGGCACTCATTTTCCGGACAGTTCAAATGAATATAAAGATATAAAAAGCATTAAGCTTCTTAAAAAAACAGCGCAAATGGTAAAAAATGCGGGCTACAAAATAATTAACATAGATTCCACTATCATCTGCCAGAGTCCGAAACTTTCTTCTTATAAAGAAGAAATGAGGAAAAATATTGCGCAAACACTCGATATTAAAATTGAAAATGTTTCCGTTAAAGCAAAAACAAAAGAAAATATGGATTCAACAGGCAGGGGACTTTCAATAGAAGTTTTCTGTTCTTCTTTAATTGATAATTTATAAAATCTGCGGGAAATTAAATTTTTCCCGCAAAGCAGGTGCTTCTGCCGGAGCAAGGCTGTTTGGCTCTGATTCTCCAGTGAAACATTTGCAGCATAAAGCACTTTTTATAATTAATATCCTTCGCCTATTGTATCTATTGCTTCTACTCTGATATCGGTTATAAGCTCTGAATAAGAAATAACTACAATAGTTGGTATATGCCGTTCAAGCATTTGATATAAAGGCAGTCTTATTCTCGGCGAACACAGAATAACCGGCTGCACACCCACTGCCTGATGAGCTTTCATCAGCGTATTTGCAGTGGTTTCAATTAATTCTTGCACCTGCATCGGATTTAAAAGAAACATTGTGCCGAGTTCTGTTCTCTGGCAGGAATCATCAAGGGTTTTTTCCCATTCGCTTGATAAAGTAAGCGCGTATAAAACTTTATCTTTATTGCAATTTTGAAGGCATATTTGACGTCCTAAAGCCGCGCGCAGCCTTTCCGATAAAATATCCGGCTCTTTAGAAAATCTGGCATAATCGCATAAGCGTTCAAAAATGAAAATAATATCTTTTATTGAAACTTTTTCGCGGATTAAATTTACAAAAATTTTTCTTAAATCAGATGTTGAGATAATTGTAGGCACAAGGTCATTTACAAGGGTCGGATCCTGTGATTTGACAAGTTCCATAAGTTTTAAGACATCCGTTTTTGTCATGACTTCATCTACGTATTTTCTAACGCAATCTTGAAGGTGAGTAACAATAACATCTACGGCATCAACCGCCACTACTTTTGAATTTCTGTCAATATATTGAGGGTCAATCCAATAAGCCTGCGATTGGTAAGTAGGGTCAACCGAAACAATAACATTGTCGGGAACTTTTTTACCCATTGCCTCCCACTGGTCAGCTATAACCATAAATTTTGATGGATATACAACACCGGTTGCAACGGTATTTCCCCTTATTGCAATTAAATATTCGTTATCTTTTATAGCAGAAGAATCCATAATTCTGATGTTCGGTATGATATATCCGAGTTCATCCGTTACCCTCTGGCGCAATGCGGCAATTTTAGCAAGTAATTGCCCGTCTTGATCAGGGTCTGCAATAATAAGCAGCCCTGCGCCAACCTGAAGGCTTAAAACGTCAACCCCTAAGCGCTCGTACATTTTATTCGGGTTAACAAGGTCCTGCATGTTTTTACGCACAGCATCTAACTGCCCTAATTGAGCCTGAACATCCTGATTTACAAGAACCGAAATTCCTGCAAATGCAAGAACAATCGTAAATAAAAGAAAAGGCCACCACGGAAGCCCCGTAATACCGCTTGTAAGAGCAATAAACCCTAAAAAGGTGCATGCCAGAAATAAAGCCTGCGGTTTTGATAAAATCTGCAGCGACACATCTTTACCTAATGATGTTGCGGCACCGGTTGAGCGGGTCATCACTATACCTGAAGCTATTGACATCAAAAGTGAAGGCAATTGGGATGAAAGACCGTCGCCTATTGTTAAGATTGTATATTTTGAAACTGCATCTGCAAGCGGCATTTGATTCATTACAACGCCTATTATCAAGCCCCCGATTATGTTTATAACCGCAATAATAACGCCTGCAATGGTATCACCTTTTACAAATTTCATGGCACCATCCATTGAACCAAAAAGGGATGATTCTCTTTGCAAATCTTCGCGCCTTTTTACCGCTTCTTCGGGAGAAATAAGCCCCTGATTGAAATCCGCGTCAATTGTCATTTGTTTGCCCGGCATAGCATCAAGCGCAAAACGTGCGGAAACTTCTGCAATACGTTCGGCACCTTTTGTAATTACCATAAATTGCACAACCGTGATAATAAGGTAAATAACGCCGCCTACAACCATGTTTCCGCCGGTTACAAACTGCCCGAAAGCATGAACTACTTCGCCTGCATCCCCTTTTGCAAGGATAAGACGGGTTGAGGCTATTGATAATACCAGCCTGAACATTGTGCCGATAAGAATAATTGAAGGAAATGAAGCCAATTCAAGGGGTTTTTGCACAAAAAGGGAAAACATCAAAAGTACAATTCCGAGAGTAATATTCAGCGAAATTGAAAAATTTATAACCCAATTGGGCATTTCAATCAACAAAATTAATACAAGGGCGATAACAAAAAATGCAAGCAAAATTTCACTTACAGGATTATTCGCGATATTTCCTTTTGCCTGAGCCATTTATTATTCGCCCCCTTTGTAAATTCCAAAGGCATTTTGAATTATTGAAAGCTGGGTGGAAAAATTTGCATCTACGACACCGTTACTTGCAATTACCGTGCAGCTTCCCCGTTCAACCAGTTCATCCCCTGTAACAACTATTTTAGCATCAATTACCGAGTCTGACAAAATTTCAGGCAAAGAAGCTTTTGCAAAATCAACGTCTTCGGGGTTTACTCTTACGGTTATTTTTTCTTCAGACGAACTTAATTCATCGAAAACTTCTGTCATCACTGATTTTAGAATATCGCCCGAAAGCTCTGTTTCCTTTTTAATGATTTTTTTGGCAACTTCAAGTGCAATTTCAAGAATATGCCCGCTTATTTCTTCATAACATTCTTTTCTTGCCGAAATAAATTCCGCCAGAGATGTTTTTAAATTGTCTAATTGACTTTGCGCCTCTAAAAGCCCGTTTTTGTATCCTTCCTGTGCGGCAGCTTCACGGATAGTTACGGCTTCTTCCTGCGCGCGGGAAACAAGGGCGCGCTCATCTATACGGCGGAACCCGCGGCGTCTTTCACCCCTTCTTCTTTCGTATCTTTCTTTAAATTCAAGAACCGAAACATCAATTTTTTCGTATTCTTCAAGTTTTTCTTCTATTTCGGTTTTAGCGGGGGGCGTTTCTTCTTTTTTTATTTCTTTTTTTTCCGGAGTTTTAGTTTCCTTCTTTTTTTCTGACTGTTCCTTTTTTTTAAGCGCATGCTGTTTTAAGGGGTTCAGTTTTTGCCCCTTTATAATTTTTGCGCTGTTAGACGGTGTATTTTGAGCGCTTTTCGTTTCGGTTTCTTTATTAACCTTTTTTTTAATTATCATCGCCTGTCAAGTTTTTCTTCCAAATACTTACAAATAACATTGCCGATATGAGAAGGTATTTTTACGTCCTCTTTCGTGTAAGGAGAAAGGACGAACTGTTTTATCGCGGGTCTTTCTGTTTCTATAATATTTGAAATTTGATTTTTATCACTGTATTTAACAATTTTAAACAATTTTGCGTAAATTCTTTCAGGAGAAATATTTTTTGGTTCCGGCAAAATGCCCTTTATTTCTTCAAGACAGCGAATTGTAATGTCTTTGTCAATTTTTTGTTCGAGATTAGGCATCTTAATATATTGTAACAAAACCTGTGCTTCGGTTTGGTTTAATTTTGATGTAATACTTTTGGTTTTTTCCTGCGGCAATTTTTTCATTAAAAGTGCAAGCGAAGCAAGTTTTAATATTTTTGCATCCGAAAGGTCGTCCCCCAAATTGCGTTCCTGATCAAATTCAGCCTGACTCATTGCATCAATGCTTGATTGGCTGAGTGTTCTATTTAAGATACCATCATCGATTTTACCTTTGCTTTTAAGGTCGTTAATTGCCTGCGTAAAGCAATTTTTAACTTGAACTTCAATAACCTGAATAATTTGTTCCTGCGGAAGATTTCTTGTTATTGCCTGTTTTGCAATTTCAAAAACCGTAAATGCAACTTTTTGCAAAACCCCTTCGCGAAGTTCTAAAGCAATACCGCCATTTATTAAATCTACCGATTTATGAAACGTCCATTCTCCGATAAATTGTGTAATAAGGCTTGCTTGAGCTGCATTTAAATTATATTTTTCATCTTTTACAAGTGCATCCGCGCACAAAAAGCAGAATTTATGAACAAGTTCTACTACAAATTTTTTGTCCGCTTCAGATAATTCAGGCGGCAAAACCTGACTTGCTTCACCGGCTAAATTTTTTGCAAATTCCTTGGGGTCAAAGCCCTCTATCACTCTCGGCTTTTGTGCTTGTGCCTGTTGATTTGGCTCCGGTTTAGCGGGCGCTTTTGCTTGAGGCTTTGCTTGAGGTTTTGGCTGCGGCTTTGGCTGCGGCTTTGGTTGAGGTTTTGGCGGCATTATTTTTTATTCTCTCTTAACTTGCTTCAATCCAGCTTTTTAATTTTTCTGTTGCTTCAATGTCATCAAGACCTGAATAATCCATTGCAAGTTCCGAAATGGCATCATCGATATCGGTATCTTTTTCAGGTTTTTTAGGTGCGCTTTGCGCTTCATTTTCTTTAGCCTGCGCCATTGCTTGCTGTGCCTGCAATTTTTGAAGATTTTGCTGTTCTAAAAGGTTTTGCGCCATAGCAGCCTGCTTCTGGATTAATTCCTGCGCCTTTTGATTGACATCTTTAAGCTGTTTTTCCTGTTCTTTTGTTTTTTCTCTTAATTTGTACAGTTCTTCATTATGTTTTTCTTGTTCGGCTTTAACCCGCATTGCAATATATCTCAGTCCAAATCCCAGCCCGACAAGCAAAACAAGCCCTACTACCCACCAGTGATTTCCGGATTCCTCCGGTTTTGGAAGCTTGTTCGGACTATCCGGAGCTAATATCGGGTTTGACGATTCTACAAAAGCAATTGAAACGTTTTCCGGGTCTACCAGCGGGCTTGCAGCGTGTGCAACAAGAGTTTTAAGGTCATTAATTGTCATGCTCATCGGAATTGTCGATTGTTCAAGGGAAACAGCAATTGAAATTTCTTCAATTACTCCTTCTTTCATATATTCATTAACTTGTGTTTTTGTAACTCCGTATTGTGTTTCATGCGCCTGACGGACATATTTTCTGTCTTGAGAAGAATTTTGCCCCGAAGTTGGCACACCGTATGGCAAGTAAACACTGACTGCATTAATGGCGGAATTTGTATCGTTCGTATTATCGCCCAATTTTTCGGTGAAACCCTGTTCATTTACTGCTGTCTTTGATGCAGGGTCATAAATTATGCTTGTTTTTTCAACCGGCGCCTGAGTTAAAAAGGTTGATACAGTAACAACATAATTACCCTTGCCGACCAATCTGTCAAGCTGCACTGCAACTTTTTGCTGCATATATTTGTCATTTTCCTGAATTTTTGAAAGCGCATCATTTGCACTGCCTATAATGCTTGCATATACATTACCGTTTGTATCGGTTATTGCTATATCTTCCGCCTTTAAATTTTGAATTGCACCCATAAGAAGGTTTTTAATTGCTTTTACTTTCATTGCATCAAGACGTTCGCCTTCATCCAGTTGAACTTGAACAGTTGCAGTTATCGGTTTATCATTTTGCGCAAAAAGGGATTGTTCAGGCACAGAAACAAATACCTGCGCATTTTTAATCGGCGAAATTTTTCTTATAAGTCTTGCAAGTTCGCCGTTCATTGCCCTGACCAGACGGATTCTTTTATCTTCTTTTGTGGAAGTAAAATCACCCGTGTCAAATATTTCAAGCCCGATATGTTCATCAACAAGCCCTGATTCAACTAATCTCAAAATAGCTATATCGCGCTGTTCTTCAGTAATTTTGTCTCTGGAAGAAAGAACGATTTGTGATTTTGTGCCGTCTAAAACCCTTCTTGCTTTAATTCCATGGCGCGCAAGGAGAGCCTGCACTTCAATTGCAAGCCCGATTTTATCTGTTGTTACAAGAGAAACATCTTCCTGAATAACTTTGGAAGCAGGAGCGCTTACACTGCCTGATTTTGCAGGTCTTGCTGCAATTGAAGCAACGGCGATAATAAGAATTAAAATAATTATTGCAACGCCTGATATAATCCCGTAAAATACGGGCTTGTTTTCCATTAATTTTTTAAAATCCATTTAATCAAACCGATGATGTTTACAAACCTATTATACATTGATTTTCCGTATTCGGATATATTTATATCGATATTTGCATAACTTTTTCATACGTTTGTATGACATTTCCTAATGCCGTTGTTGCTATACTCAATTGAATTTCTGATTTTTCCATTGCAGCCATAACATCGTGGATATCCGCTTTATCCAGCATTAAATCCTGCATAAGCTGATCCGGCGCGTTTAAATCAGTATTTAACTGTTCGACCAGACCCCCCATAACAGTTTTAAAATCTGCTGTTTCGGGCTGTTCAATACTTTTCATGCGAACAGGAGTATTAAACGTAGAAATTTTACTCGGTTCAATCCTTTCGCCTAAATTAATGTTTGGTGAAATTCCGCCTGTCATAATTAATTACCTCATAAGTACATACTCAATATTGAATTTACATAATTTTGTGTTTCTTTATACGGAGGCACTCCGTTATATTTTGAAACCGCATTTGGACCTGCATTATAGGCAGCGAGCGCTAAAATTTTATTTCCGTTGAATCTGTCAAGCATTTGTTTTAAATATCTGACGCCGCCGTCTATATTATCTTCAGGGTTCATCGGGTCTTTAACCCCCAAACTTTCTGCCGTTTTCGGCATTAATTGCATTAACCCGAGCGCCCCCGCTTTAGATTTTGCATCGGGGTTAAATCCGGATTCTTGTTTTATTAATGCCTGAACAAGTTTTGAATCAACGTTGTATTTTTCGCAGGTTTTATCAATAATATTCATAATTTCGCTTTTTTGTGCATCAGCTTTTAATTTAGAACCGACAGAAAGCGTGCCGAAGGGTATTTTTGGCGGCGTGTCAATATTAAAAACAGACTTTGTTTCTTTGATTGATTCGTCTAAAACCTTATTAAACTCTGCATTTGAAGTTTTACTTTCGTCTTTTTCCGATTCTAAATTTTGCGTATATACTGAATTTATGTAGGTTTCAAGCTGCCTTGCACGGTTTAGCGCAGAGGCTTCGCCCGATGAATTAATATAGTTTTGGATGGCTGAACTAAACATATAACTCCCCGACAGAAACATTTACGTTTCTATGAGTATTTAACTTTAGTAATTTCGCTTTAATATCATCTAAATTAATGATTTTCGGCGCATAATCAGAAACATCATACAAATAATGTAACAAAATCTTTACATTTAATTTTTCACAGCTGTTCTCTTGGTTCAAAATGAAAACCCCCCTTGAAAAACAATGAAACTATATAAAAAAGGCGGAAGTTTTTAAAAATATTAAGTTATGTAAATGTCAATTTTTATTAGTATTATTGAATTTACACGATTTAGAGAATTTTTAATACGGCTTAAAACTCAA
>JAJQDG010000085.1 GCA_021202305.1 Candidatus Gastranaerophilales bacterium | reverse complement strand
AAACAACCATGATTTTAACATTATTTAACAAAAAAATAATAATACATTTTTACTATTTTGTTATAAAATTCACTATATGACGACTATTCTTGCAATTGACGATAACGAAGCGATTTTGGAGCTTATAAAAATAAATTTAGAGCTTATGGGTTTCAGGTGTTTAATTTCGCCGGAACCTGTGAGGGGATTTGCTATTTTAAAACAGGAAAATCCCGACCTTTTAATTTTGGATGTTATGATGCCCGAAATAGACGGGTATTCGCTTGCCGCAAAAATAAGACAAAATAAAAACACAAAAGATATCCCTATTATTATGCTGACTGCTCTTGGAGAATTAGACGATAAATTAAAAGGCTTTAATTCGGGCGTAGATGATTATTTAACAAAACCTTTTGAAATAGAAGAATTAAAAGCAAGAGTAACAGCCCTTTTAAACAGAAGCCAAAAAGGGCTTGATTCGCTCAGGGTAAAAGAAATTTATACGGTAGGGGATATTACCGTCATACCTGAAAGCTACACGGTTAGAATACTTGATAAAGAAACAAAATTAACCCCGATTGAATTTGAAATTTTCAATGTTCTTCTTCAAAACCACTCCAACATGGTTTCTTCAAAAACCCTTTTGAAAGAGGTATGGGGGTACGGCGATGATGATGACCCCGATACTATCAGAGTGCATATCAGACACCTGAGAACGAAAATTGATAAAATTTCAACTCATAAAAATAAATACATTGAAACAATATACGGGGGCGGATACAGATTAGTTCCAAACGGAATTAATTTAAAATAATATGAAACTTCATAAACATGTAAAAAAACAATATTTATTTCTTATAATTACACTTTTATTTTTATTTTTCGTCAAGGAAAATTCCTATTATACCGAAAACAAAAGTTATATCGAGTCTGAAACCAATGCTAAAGACAGCCTTTCGCCCGTTGAACTTTTTAATTCTTCGTACAAATTAATAAAAAATAATTACTGGGACAAAGAAATCGCACAAAATACCCTTTCGAGGTTAAAGAAACATTATCAGGGCAAAATTAAAGATGATGCAGATGCAAAAGTTGCAATCAATTCAATGCTGCAAGGGCTGAATGACCCCTACTCGAAATTTTTAGATAAAGAAGAATTTGAAGAACAAAATACAAGCATAAATTCAAAAATATACGGTATTGGCATAAATATTGCATCCCAAGCAGGAAAAATTGTAATCATAAATGTTATAAAAGGCACCCCTGCGGATTTAGCGGGGTTAAAATCCGGAGATTTAATAATAAAAATCAACGGAAATGATGCTCCGGGGAAAAGCATTTTTCAAATTGCAAACTATATAAAAAATCCGAAACTTCAAACCGTCAATATAGAAGTTTTGCGCGGGAATAAAAAAATTATAAAACAGATAAAAAAAGATGAGATAAAAATCAAAACCGTGTATTCCGAAATTATAGATAAAGAAATAGGATATATAAAAATTACAAGTTTTATAACTAATGAATGTCCGATAGAATTTATTGACGCAATTAATAAAATCAAAGATACAAAAGCCCTTGTTCTTGATTTAAGAGGGAACACGGGCGGGCTTTTTCAAAATGCAATTTTTGTTGTGGACTTATTTTTAAAAGATAAAAATATAGTTTCGGTTCAAGGGCGTTCAGGACATAAAAATCTTTATAAAACGCATGACAGCGGATATATATACGATAAACCCATGGCTGTTCTTGTAGACGGCGAATCTGCAAGTGCCTCTGAAATTGTGTCAGGCGCGCTTAAAGACAATAAGCGTGCATTTATAATAGGAACAAGGACATTTGGCAAAGGACTCGTTCAGAAAGTGTTCCCAATGGCAAACGGAACGGGCATGAACCTCACTATTGCAAGATATTTAACTCCGTTAGATATTGATATAAATAAAAAGGGAATAGAGCCTGATTTTGTAATTCAAATTACGCAAAAAGACCGTATCTCAAATACAGACAGCCAGCTTAACTTTGCGCTTAAAACCCTGCATGCGGAAATTGAAAGAAGTAAACTTGTAAAAAAATAAACGGCAGTACGTTTTAAAGCGGATAGTCAAACGCCAAATCAAGCGCAGGTGCTTTTGTAATAATTGCGCTTGTTGAAATTATATCAGCGCCCGTGTTTGCAAGCTCTTTTAAATTTTCAAGCTTTACATTGCCCGATATTTCAACAATAGCGCGTTTATTTATGTAAGATACACATTTTCTTATTTCGGCTATATCCATGTTATCAAGCATTAAGATGTCAGCGCCCGCGGTGAGTGCAGATTTTACCTGCTCAAATGAATCGCACTCCACTTCAATTTTATGAGCATGCGAATTATGCAGCTTAACTTTTTTTACCGCAGATATAATATCGCCGCCAAGAAGCGCAATATGATTATCTTTCAGCATAATGCAGTCGCACAGGTTAAATCTGTGAAGTCTGGCGCCGCCCGTAAGTGCTGAATATTTTTCAAATATCCTAAAATTCGGCGTATTTTTTCTTGTATCCGCTATAGAAATATTGAAGGGCGCCAAAATATCCGCAAATTTTCTTGTATATGAGGCAATGCCTGACATTCTCTGTACAAAATTTAATGCAAGCCTTTCGCCTGTCAAAATATAGCGCGGATTTCCTTTTATTCCGGCAAGAATTGCATTTTTCTTAAAGCAGCTTCCTTCATCAACAAAAAATTCCACACTAACTTGACCATTTGAAAGAATATCAAATACGGCTTTGAAAACATCCGCTCCGCAAAAAATTCCATCCTCCCGCGCACACAAATTAACTTCAAAAATTTTATCCTCAAGCCCGAAACAGACAAAATCCGTGGTAATATCGCCATAGCCTATATCTTCCATAAGTGCGGATTCTACATATTTTTTTATAATAAAATCATTTAACAAAAATTTTGGCGTCAACTTTGTTCTCCTTTTGAG
>JAJQDG010000094.1 GCA_021202305.1 Candidatus Gastranaerophilales bacterium | reverse complement strand
ATGATTTATTTACTTTTCAAATAACCGATACGGGTGAATTAAAACCCATGGGCGCATCAAATACAACGTATTCAAGTACGAGTTACTGTTCAAAGACATCATCTTCTGATTTAAACGGTATAGCATGCACCTATAAGGCGCTGAGCGAAAAAGATTATTTTAAAAATTTGCCGTAAAACAAGCTTTTTATTTTATATGGCAATTGCAATCATGTTCGCAATCGCATTCATCTTCTTCCGACAAAATTTTTGCAACAGCCTCAAATTCATCATCGTCATCAATGGTTTCAAAAACGTATTCACCGTTTTCTTGTTTCATTTTCATTAAAATGCCTTCTGAATCTTCATTAATTTCTTCATCAGATGAAAATAATATTGCATAATCAACACCTTCGACATTTACAATATCGTATAGTTTTAATTCAACTTCATCACCGTTTTCATCAACTGTTTTAATAACTTGCATTTCTTCATTTATATTATCCATTTTGTTCTCCTAAATATGATTGCAGTATTATACATGCAGATTGAATATCTACAAGCCCTTTGTTTTTTGTATATTTTTTTTTCTCGATTTTTAAAATTTCTTCCGCCTCAAAAGAAGTGAGCCTTTCATCTTTATATATTACTTCATATTCTTGCATAAAATTTGACATAAATTCCATTGTCTTTTTTGCCTGCACACCTATTGTGCCATCCATATTATACGGAATGCCTGCCACAATTTTTTTTACATTATAAGTTTTACAATAATTTTTTATTTCTTCAATTGCCCTATTGTCATTATTTCTTATAACAACACCAAGCCCTGTCGTAAAAAGCCCGAAAGGGTCGCTTACTGCAACGCCTATTCTTTTGTCGCCTATATCAAGCCCCAGGATTCTTTCTTTTAATTCCATTAATCTTCCGTCCAATTTTTTTCTATATAATCAATAAAAGCGCTTACATCCCGGGCTTTTCGTTCATTTTTTTTAAATATATTTGTACTTTTAACAGGAAGTCTAAGCCCGAGCATATGTTCATATACGCTTCTTTTTAAAATCAATTTTATGAAATCCGTTATTTTTTCTTCATCTAAAACAAGCGAAAAATATAATCCTGCAAGGGGTTTATATTTTGTGTATTTTAAACAAAACGCCAAATAGTGCAGCCTTATAATAATATCACTTTTTATTTGTTTTGTAACAGCATATTTAGCAATAATTTCTTCCATACCGGATAAGTTTTCTTCTTTTAATGCAATAATTTTATCAATCATCTCGCAAAATAAAGGATACATTTTAGAATATCTGTAAAACCAATTATTTGTAAAGGGCATTTTTAAAATCATTTTATATTCGGTTTCATTTATGTGAGAAAAACGAAGATTCTTGATTAAAACTTCTTCAAGTCTGCCTTTTTCAGAAATAATATCTCCGAAGAATTTTTCCCAGCAATAAAATTCATAGGGCATTATTTCAAAATAGCGCGCTCTTTTTACACTTAATTCCTCAATAATTTTTTTTCCCTGCTCCAGAGGAATAAAAATTTCCGTTGTATCCTGATAAAAACGTTTTGTAATAATATCTAAATCTGCTTTTGTAATTGTCGGAAATCCAAAACAGGAAAACGGCCCCAATTTTATATTTAATGCCATAAAAAGCGCATACCAGGCACCGTTTTTGTGCTGTCTTGAAATCATCATTGTAAAATTTGAATTGCCGTCAGGCAAGGAAATTCTAAATACGGGTTCATTAAAATCTTTCATAATTTCTTTATAAAAATTGTGCAGTTTTTCTTCCGTATAAACCATTGACAGGCTCATTTTCCTGAGCATTTTATCTGCTCTTTCCTTAATTTCTTTATTTTTTGAATATTTTAGATATTTCAACGGTTTTACGGCGTATAATGATTTTTCTTCTTCCATTACATCAAGACAAAAATGAATCAGTTTTTCATCAAGAGATGCTACAACAAGCGGAGCAATGAGATTAACAAGCCCGTCGCCCTTATATCTTGCAATAACAGAATCTAAAAGGTCGCCCCTGTCTATTTCAGGAGATGCAAAGAAAAAATCCAAAAAATCAATCTGCGCCGCAGGGTCAATTTCTGCATTTTTCATAAATTTTGAAGTTTCAATATCTAAAGCTTCCGCGGGGTTTTTAAGATAGGCGCCTATATCTTCAACTGCATATTTCATTCCGAATCCGCACATTATATTGATGTAAAACATTTTTGTGCTGTCGGATACAGTATTTGAATTTAGTTCTTCCATAACGCTTGAAACAAAGGTTTCAGGGGAAATTCTTTCTGCAATAAGCATAAACGCCGTTGCACCCGCATTGTCCGAACAATCCGCTTCTTTAATTAAAAGGCGTGAAATAAATGCCAAATCTGCATTTTCTATTGAAGTAATTTTTTCTGTCGTATTACTCAGGGTAATATCATCAATTGCGCCTGCATTTCTGAGCGGCTTGATAATTTCAAACAGGCGGGCTTTTAACTGGATTTTGTTAAGCCCCATTTATTTTTTTGCGCCCCAAAATAAATCTAAGATTTTTTGCGCTTCTTTAGAAAGGGCGCCGTCTTGTAAAATAAGATATTGCACAGCTATTAATGTACATTCTGAACATATATTAACATCAGGCCCTTTAACCATTTTCGGCACCTGCGCATTCGAGCGTTTGCAAAAACTGCAATACTCAAGATGTTTTTCAATTTTTTTATCCTCTTGCTTTTTTTTGCCGAATGATAATACTTTATGTTCGTCCTCTTGCAATTATTATACTCCTTTTCTTATTTTTTTTGCTTTAAATGAATTAATGATATTCTTTAAATAACGTCCGCGCAAATCTTCATTCAAAAAAGAAAGCGAGGATATAGTATCTGTAACTTTGGAAAGTTCTTCCTTTTCGTGCGCATTTAACTGAACTTTTTCAAGTTCTTCAGCTTGAATATCATAAGAGGTTTCGTCCCCCTCAAGATAAATA
>JAJQDG010000089.1 GCA_021202305.1 Candidatus Gastranaerophilales bacterium | reverse complement strand
ATGTTTCTTTTGAAACTCAAAAAATTATGAATTTTTATTTGGAATATTTATTTGATTCGCCGGATAAAAAAACCGCAAATTTATTAGGGGAGTTAGTACATACAGCTGATGGTCTGGAAATTAATGAATTTGCACCCAAAATTAATATATTTGGTGCTATAAAATATTTGTTCACAAATAGAAATAAAAGTGAAAACATTAAATTTTCTCAAGCTCGTTCACATAAGTTAGTACGAAAGATAATTGAATACAAACTAAAACACCCTAATTTAAGAAAACAAATTATAAATATTTTAATTAATCACAATAGCAAAGAAGCAAAATTAACAATTTTAGGCTTAACTATATCTTTTAGAAGCCTTTTATGGGGAAAAACGAATGAATTTTATAAAAAACAATGAAACATTTAACAACTATATAAAAATTTTTCCATTTATAAAACCTTATTGGAAAAGAGCTGTAATAGCGTTGGGTTTGGCGATACCTATCGGTTGCCTTGATGCAGTCATTGCTTTATCGCTAAAGCCGTATATGGATATAGTAATGGTTGAAAAATCCATGCAGTCACCATGGTATATTCCACTTTTAATTATTTTATTTACTTCTACACAAGGTATTTTAAATTACGTGTCTGCTTATATGAACGATTGGGTTACATTCAAAGCTACAAATGATTTAAAAAGAGCTCTATACGATAAATTAATGAGAAAAAGTTCTGTATTTTTTGATGAAAAAACATCCGGCGAAGCTCTAAAACGTTTTAATAATGATGCCGATTTAGCCTGCAACGGTTTATTAGGAAGTATTAAACTTGTTATATCAAGGGTGTTTTCTTCTATATCACTTATCGGGGTTTTAATATATAACTCCTGGCAGCTTTCAATAATAGCCATTTTTATGCTAGCCCTTGCAGTTGTTCCGTTAAGCAGAGTGAAATCAAGAATTAAATCGGTTACAAATAAATCGGAATCTGAAAATGCAGTTATAATCACTTCATATAATGAGGCATACAACGGAAGCAAAGTTATTAAGGCGTTTAATTTATATAACCTGCAAAATAAAAAATTCTCTCAGCAGTTGGATAATCTTTTTAGATTAAAAATAAAAATTACACAGCGCACAGGCTCTATTTCACCAATTATGCATGTTATTGTATCTGTCGGCATAGGTTTTGCTATTGGATACGGGAGCCACTTAATTCAAACGGGTGCAATTTCAGGCGGGAATTTTGTTTCATTTATTACGGCATTGATTATGCTTTATACTCCGATTAAAGGTTTGGGCGGTAATGTTAAAAGTATGCAAACAGCTTTACTAGCAGTTGAAAGAGTTATGAAAAATTTGGAAACACCCCTATATATTATTGATAAAAAAGATGCACTTGAATTCAAAAACTTGAATACAGGTATTCAATTCGATAATGTCAGTTTTGAGTACAAAAAGAATAAGCCTGTATTAAAAAATATCAGTTTTGAAGTCAAAAAAGGCGAAACTCTTGCCCTCGTCGGAAATTCAGGGGGCGGCAAATCTACAATAGTAAACCTTATTCCGAGGTTTTATAAAATTAAAAAAGGTTCAATAAAAGCAGACGGAATCGATATTTCGGATTATAAAATTGAATCCCTTAGGAATAATATAGCGATTGTACTACAGGACAACTTTTTATTTGCTGGCACTATTGAAGAAAATATTTTAATGGGGAAACCGGATGCAACAAAAGAAGAACTGAACGCTGCAATCGCAAACGCATGTTTGACTGATTTTGTAAATGATTTAGATTTGGGACTTAAAACATATATCGGTGAAAGGGGAGTTTTATTATCCGGCGGACAAAAACAAAGAATAGCCATTGCACGAGCTTTTATTAAAAATGCTCCTATTGTAATCCTTGACGAAGCAACTTCAGCATTGGATAATCAATCAGAAGCCATTGTTCAAAAAGCTATTGATAATTTAATGAAAGATAAAACCGTATTTGTAATTGCTCACAGACTTTCAACCATTCAAAATGCGGACAAGATTGCAGTTATAAATGAAGGTGAACTTGTTGAGCTCGGAGGTCATAACGAGTTAATGAATATTGAAAATGGTCAATATAAAACACTTTATGAAATGCAATTTAAAAAACAGGAAGTAAATGTCTAGTAAAGAAAGATGGAGGTAAAAGATGGACAACACAATGAACAGTAAATTACAGTTATTTGAACAATTTTTGCATGATTGGTCGATAAATCGAATGCAAACAATTAATTTAGAGGAATATACCAATACGAATAAAACTTCGTTCACATATTCTATTGAAAACGGAATGAGGGATTTAGGGAGCATTAAAGGTGTAAATTCTTTCATTTTTGGTATTTATAAAAGAAAGGAAGATAACAAAGAGCCAAGAGTCAGTCATAAACAATATGTATATGAAGATGACTATGCCTGGTATAAAAAATATGGTGATAATAAAGAAGCCGTTTTCAATGTGGTCAAAAATAACGTTAATCAAGTAATTGATTATGCTCAAAAGAGCGACTTAGCCGCAATAGAACAAATTGATTTACCTTCGATTTTTAAATGGAAACTTGCTTTTCATTACCAAAATAAAAATGACATTAGTATTATCCCTGTATTTACAAGAGATCCTCTACAAATGTATGCTCAGAGTGTTGGCATATATAAAAATAATATGACAATGGCTGATTTGTATCTTGCCATTAAAAATGAAGAAAAATATGTTAATTTAGAAAATGCAATTTCACTTGCGGAAATCATTTGGGATGAATTTCAAAATTTTAGTACACCGTATGAAAAAGTTCGTATTGAACATGGTAATTTAACGACATCTCAAAAAACAAATGCCACTTCAAGTCTTGATTATATAGAATATGAAATTAAAGCCTATAAAATTATCAGAAAAAATCCGCACAATCATTTGGAGCAATCTTTTTATTCTTTTTTAAATAATATCAAAGCGCAAAATATAAGACAGGATAAAACATATA
>JAJQDG010000195.1 GCA_021202305.1 Candidatus Gastranaerophilales bacterium | reverse complement strand
CCTCTGTGCAGAGTTCCTCTTGAAATACTTCCTATAAATTTATATAGCTTAGGCATGTATAATCCTGAATTATACAAATCAAGAAAATCATTATCCGCTTCTTTATTCGTTTTTCTTTCTTTTCTAAGTTTTAAAGCTGCTTTTACAATATCCATTCTCGATAATGACGTTAAACATGCTTTATCTGAAACAAAATTAGTCGGAGGTTGATAATTTAGAGGAACAAGTGCAGTTGATTGAGTTTCGCACTCTCTAATTTTTTGTTGTAATTCAGCTTCTAAAGAGGAAAACAAAATCTCGTAAGATATTCCGCCATTTACTTTTACTTCCCTTGAAATATATTTACTTTCAAGTTTATTAATTTCCAATCTTAAAGAACGATTACTCTTTAAGCCTTTGGCTTGTGCCACCGTATTAATATTTATATATTCTTCGCTCATGGTACTCACAGATTAGCTCTGAAAGCATAGAATTGGAACACGGTTTCCGACTATTATGTCCGTTTCCTTATCAATTTAAAAAATTTATTTTTCTATAAATCCAGTTTCACATTTTTCTTGAAAATCAATCTAATATATCTTTAAAATTGTTAGAAAATTTTTACCAAGTTTGATTAAATTTTCAAAACGGTCGAAAACGGACATTTCCGAAATAATCAATCTTTCTGTACAACTCGCACTGTTAGCCGAAAGTCAAGCGTAGCAACTAAAAAGAACTAACTTTCCGAAATAATCATTCTATCCGTTCGACCGGAAAAAGTCCGAAAAGTCCGTTTTGATATACGGATAGTTTGATTATTTCCGACCCCTCAAATGCCCTCACAAAGCCAACTTTCCCGAATAATCATTCTATCCGTTTTAATCATACCACTCGTTAAAATACACTTTGCAACCTCATGGTTGTAAATGTCAGGCTTGACACATGTAAACGGACACATGAAATGATTTTTTGTGACAGATAGTTTGATTATTTCGGACAAAATCCATTTAAAATTCTACGCTAATGTTTGCATTTTTCATAAATTCCACTGCTACATTATAATCGTAAAACAACAGATATCTTTTAAATATAGTCCTCACGTGCAGGGGTAAAAACATCAATAACATTGCCTGCTTCAATAACTTTAAAAGAGTGAATCGTATACCCAGGGACTGAATACGAATCTCCTGTAGTTAATTCATACTTTTCATTGTCCACCGTAAGTTCATATTTGCCTGAAATCACATATCCGCTTTGTTCATGCGGATGTTTATGAGGTGAAGCAAAGTTTCCTATAACATAATTCATCTTTGTTACCTGCGATTTCTCACCAACCGATAAAGAATCCAAAGAAACGCCTTTAAACATCTTTTTTATTGCATTTTCTTTTTTTACAACGATTTTAATCATATTAACCTCCTTTTTAAATTTTGTACTCAAATGCTATGTCGCCTCTTTCATATTCGTAGTTATCCAATTTGATTTCTTTAAATCCGAATTTTTTGTAAATATGAAGAGCGGGTTTAAGCTTGCTGTTTGAAATTATAAATAACCTGTGCGCTCCTTTGTTTAATGCCCAGTTCATAGAAGCTTCAAATACCGCACTTCCTGCGCCTTTATGCGCCGCATTTTTATTTGAACAAAGTTTGCATATTTCCCATGTTGTTTCATTAATTGACATTGTCATACAAGCGGCAAGCGGGATATCATTTTCAACGGCAAAAAATATCATTGCCCCTTTTTTTAATTCATCATCAATTTTGTTAAAAGTTTCTATATCATGTTCTTCTAAAAAACCGAAATTTGATACAATCCAATCCGTATTAAAGTCAATGAAATCCTGTCTGTATCGCTCCTCAAATTGAATAATCTTCATACACTCCCTCCTTTTTCAAGAATTGGAATAACGGTATCAAGTGCCTTTGAAAGGTTATCGCATTCATCTTGATTTAGTCTTGTAATTTGAGCGGTTATTTTTCTATTGGTTAAATCAATCAGTTTTTCGGTTTCGATATTGCCAGATTCCGTGAGTGATATTATTTCCGCCCGCCTATCTTCCGTAGATTTTGTTTTTTGTACAAAACCTTTTGTAATAAATCGGTGTATAATCCTGCTCAAATAGCTTTTATCAATATTTAAAGTTTTAGCAATTTCGCTTTGAGTACATTCTTTTTTGATTTTCATTTCAAAAAGAGTTCTTGCTTCCGCCGTAGAATAATTTGAGCCAAGATAAGTTGAATTTAAAAAACCGGCATGTACCGTATAAAAACGATTAAAAGCCCTGATTTTATTGCAAAGTTCATTGTGTCTTGTCATACTTCTCACCTTTAATATGGTTGACTAAGTCCACTTAATAATATAATAAAATATTGGACGTTGTCAACTATTATTTAAAAAACGCACTTTATGATTATAACGGTACACGCCCTGTTATATTTAAGTTAGAGCGAATTAATGAATAGAGATTATTACTAATTCTTATTATTTCTTATTTCATCAAAAAATTTAATCGGCTTGCAAGGGTTTCCGACTGCCGTGCAATTATCGGGAAAGGAACGTGTTACAACACTTCCTGCACCGATTATACTGTTTTTACCGATTGTTACACCGGGAAGAATTATAACTCCGCCGCCAATCCAGGCTCCGTCTTTAATTTCAACAGGCTTTGCACATGTGTTAAAATATATAGGATTATTTTCATCCCTGTTTTTTTATATATCTTTCTTCAGGTAAAATCGGATGATATGCAGTATAAACTTGAAGATTTGGAGCAATCATAACGCAATTTCCGATACGTATTTCTTCGTTATCTACAAATGTGCAGTTAGAGCCTATTATAACATCATTTCCGATATGAATATTTTTGCCGAAATCACAATAAATTTTTGTATCTACCGATACATTTTTACCGATAGAACCGAACAGTTTTTTAAGAATTTCTTGTTTTTTAGTAGTATCTTTATAATCGGTAAAATAATATTCCCGTGTAAGATTTCGTGCCTGTGATTTTGTATTTACAATTTCATCCGATAAAGTTT
>JAJQDG010000140.1 GCA_021202305.1 Candidatus Gastranaerophilales bacterium | reverse complement strand
CTATCTTTCCTTTTGGGATGCCTGCCACTTTTCCCCCATAACCGGGGGCTAAAATGGTTATTAAACCCCTCCCCACACCCCCCCCCCCCCCCCCCCCCCCCCGAAACTGTGAGCGTGCCTGCGTATGCGTAAGTTGGCGCGTTATCCGCACCTTGCATTTCAAGGGTATAGGGAAGTTTAGAGATATTTAATAAAATATCCCCGTCACTTGCGTTATTCGGCATAACGGTATCTATATAAACAGAATTTGCAAGGGCGGCAATTTCAAGGTTTACAGGGTCAATAAATATGTTATAAGTGCCGTCCTCATAATCCGATACGTCAAGTGTTAAACTATCCTCAACATTATATATAGCCCCGTTTGCAAGCGTACAATAAAATTCCCCCGACGTTGTTAAAACCCCGTTTGAATAAGTCATAAATGCAGGCTCCCCGCTATCATCCACAACGCCCGTATTTATGCAAAAGACGTTATATTGCGATTGTCCGGTTTTAGTTAAATTTAATAAATCTCTATCCGCTTTATTTTCTAAATCGTCAAGCGTGGCAAGATTTCCCGATTCGTCAATTGTGATTGTATTTATTATTGTATCTGATAATTGTATTTGAATTTCAATATTTAAAACCTTTTCGCTTGCACTATCCGCCGCAGTTTTAATTGATTCCGGGTATTTTGCTATTATTAAAAGTTTTCCGTCAGACGAAAAAACGCCCGCTTCTCTAATTGTGTAATCGCCCTCACTTGCGGGGATTTGAAGGTCAAAATACAAATAGTTATCTCTTTTCCCCTTTTTAAACGGCTCGCCTTCATATTTTAGATTTTTAAGCGCCGTTTGGTCTTTGGTTGGTTCATAATAGCTCCCGTTTGAATCGCCAACTGCAACGGTTGCCGCATCAAATTCCCGCGCCCCGGAAATTGATTCTAAAATTTCATTCATACCGTCATTGGTTAAAATTGCGTAGTATTCGCTCATTAAATTTGCTCCTCAATTGAACTTACAATAACCGTTTCAAGGGTTTTAAACCTTGCGCCTGTGTAAAGCATTGCCGCTTGCATTAAATAATAGTTGATTTTGTCCAAAATCCTTGTCAACGGTTTATAATTATTAATTACCTCCATGATTTCTTTTTCAAATTCCTCCGTTAAACCCCTGTCTTTGATGTTTAAAAATTTAACCGTAAAATGCGAAGGGCGCGCTTCAATTTCTGTTATTTCAGCCTCAATTCCAAGAGAAGAAAGTGCATTTAATATTGATTTTTTTGTTCCTTTCAGGCTGTGCATAACAAGGGAATTTTTAATTAAATTTATTTTTTGTGCGCGGGTTTGAGCAAGGTTCCACCCTTCATAACCGGTTACATGAAATTCTTTAGCTAAATATAAAAGTTTATCATCCGGTAAATTTTCAATCGGATATATCATAAAGGGCTTTATATCAATTACAAGCTCTTTTTTTATACATTCCTCAAGGGCAAGATTGTGGGTGTCTTGCATTATTTCAGGCAATAAACTCATTCATCCACCCTCTCATAAGTTAAAGCGCCAAGTGTACCTGCGTATGAAACAGCGCTTAATGCGGGAAGTTCAGCCGTTGGACTATCAAGCTTAAAATCATGAACCCCCTCTATTTTCTCAACCACGGTTGCAATTATTTGATTTAGAACAACCGCTTTTTTTAAAGAACCTTTAAGGGTTTCTAAATATGTGTTTAGAGCCTCATTAACTTCGCTTTCAACAGTTTCAAGATCCGCATCTTTTGTAATATAAATTGTGCCTGAAATTTCAAATTCAACAATTTCAGCACTCTGTACAACCGGATAATCACAAAGGGGAATAACATCATCAGACAAAATATTTTCGACTGCTTCTATTATTTCATTATCCGCTTCGCCCGATTCGGTTAATACATAGATATTTGTTTTATACGGGCGGGGTACGGTTACGGTTATGACTGAACCCGCCGCAAGCGCCTCATTTAAGGTTATTTGGACAGTGCCTGTCTGGTAACTTGCTGTAATTTCAGCCAAATCATTTGAAGCGGCATAAGTTGTATCATCATCGGCGCTTATTTCGCTTAATTCGGCGGCAGTACCATTGATATCAACCGTTATAGTATCATCAGGCACTTCACATTTAACATCGACTATGGAAGAATCAGCGCTTTTGCAAAAATATTCATAAGCTAAGGCAGGACCTGCAACAGAATAACTTTCAGGCGCAAGCAAAATCCTTTCCCTGTAGGAATCATCGTCCTCATCTTCTAAGCGCTCAACTCCTTTATATCCGCCTAAAAAGTCTAAAATCGGATAGCTTGAATATTGTACAAGATTTAATTTTGCGGCTTCATTGAATTGGTTTTTAATTAAGGCGCCGTAATATGCCATAATTTGAATTAAAGCTTTTGCATCCTGCGCAGGATAAAGTTTAGAATCGGTTTTTTCCTGATAAAGTTCCGCCAAATCTTCAATATCGGCGGCGGAATCTATGTCTATAAATGTTGGAGTATCGGTCAAGTTGCTTTTCCTTTCTGTCTTGCTTTTAGCCGCCTGTCAAAATTTCTTTGAAATTTTGTCCGCTCATTGCGCCTTGACAGGCTTCATTCGCAACGGCGGCTAGGTACGGTGGCGGGCTGTCCGCCGAAGCTCATCGCTTCGCCGTCACGCCCTTACACACCATGGCTCGTTCGGCTTCGTTAAGCCCTGTCGGGCTAAACTCAGCCTTCACTTCGTGTAAATCTCCCTAAATACGCTCCCTGTTTCATTTGTGGGGGTATAAGTAAAATAAACATTCATGGTAATTTTGCCGTTTTCATCAGCTTCGCCCGCAACTGTGTCAACTTCTACCCTTGGCTCTTGCAAAGGGATTTCACGACTGTAAACGGCAATAAGGTAATCAATTGCATTTTGTCCTATTTCACCGATTGCGGGCAATAAATCACACCCGAATTCAGGCATAAACGGAATAGTTCCTTTTTGTGTGCTTATAATCGAACTTACACACTGCTTGACATCGTCAAGTCCTGTTACTATGCCGCCTATTGAATTTCGTTGATGTTGGAAGTCCATTAATGTTGCCTTTATTATCTTGGAATTGCGCTTCGGCTCAAGCCTGTACCTCGCTTAAAACCTTCGGTTTTGCAAGCTTCGGTTAGGCTTTCGCATTGGCGGGTTTCGGGGCTAACCGCCCCTTCACCCTACGGAATTCCGCTGTCTTGGAATTTCTTAGCGGTTCGAACCTTGCAACTCCGCCTAAAAAACCGTAGCGGTTTTTTATTGCTCCGTTCGGTTCTCACATTGGCGTGACTTCGCAGCTTCGCTGCTCCGTCGTAGTGTTCCGAGCGGGTGTCATCCCCCCGCTCTCCACACCGGCTCCGCGCTCCGCACTACAGAAATTCCGCTGTTGAAAATTCATAGTTTTATTATCTGCTTTCTTAATTTCCGGTTCATATATTTGAAATAGTATTTAAAAGTTTTATTCCATTTTTTCTGCAACCACCCCGCCATTCGGGTTTGTGTGGGAATTATAAATATCTCTCATATCTTGCATTGAACTTGTACTGTCAGATACGTTTCCGCCAGATATGATATCCCCGCTTACTTTTAATGTTTCAACATTCATTTCAAAAGTATTAGAACCCGCTTGATGAGAAATTGAAGAACCGTCCGGAAATTGAATAAAATCACAATCTGACATATTATCAGGGCTTGTATCAACACCGTTATAAAGTTGCCCTAAAAATACCCCCTCTGTCATATCATCCGTTAATATAGCGGCGGCAAGCGCTCCCAATTCAAGATTAAATCCTGATTTACCGTTTAATGTAAATTTTTGCGGAATATATAAATACGGTGTTACG
Organism: Candidatus Gastranaerophilales bacterium; assembly: GCA_021202305.1. Lineage (GTDB taxonomy): Bacteria > Cyanobacteriota > Vampirovibrionia > Gastranaerophilales > Gastranaerophilaceae > Galligastranaerophilus_A. The sequence continues at coordinate 10,873 of JAJQDG010000140.1, read as the reverse complement.
AAATCAAAGTCAGATGAAGTTAATTGCACCATTCCTTCATTTATATCTGTTATTTCCCCTATTATTAACATAGAACTATTTCCCCTTCTTGCGTTAAGCCGTTTTCATCAAGTTTTAGCGTGTGGTTTTTTATGTGATATTTACCTTTGAATTTGCCGAAACTAAGCGGCACGGGCGCTAAATTGAAGGCATTATCGCCTTCAACAGCATTTTCGCTTTCAGTAAGATTAAAATTTACCCCCGCCATAAAAATCTTATTTGGTTTGGATAAAACTATTCTTCCCGTAACTTCTCTTGAAGAATTTTTAAGGGCGGCATTGGCTACAATTTGTGCTTCATTCAATGAAGAACACCTTTTATAAATCTTCAAAGTGTCTGTAATTTCTGTATTGCCAACTGCTGTATAGCTTTTTACTGTTTTTGTTTTTAAATCAAGATATTGAACCGTAGCTTTCCCATAGATTTTAGTTACTGTATCCGTCAAATTAAGCGAGTTTATTTGGGTTTTGTCTAAATCAAAAAGCGTATCGGCATTTTCTAATTCCGATAAATCAATAAAAGTTAAATAACCATCCTTGATACTAAAAATATAGCCGTAGAGCCTCGATATTCTTTTTAAAAAAGCAATGTCTGATTCATTTTTTTGGACAATGGTGCCGGCTGATATATTTCCTGTGTTGCCTAAAACTTCAAACCCGTAGGATTTTCCTATTTTCGCTGCAATTTGATTTAGAGTATATCCGCTCCAATTTGTTATTTTTGCCGTTCTAACCGAAAAATTAGTTGATGTTGCAAGCGCTTTTAATTCAAGGCGGGCGCCTTCCGTGCCAAAATTAAAACTGTTTTCATCAATTGTAAAAATCCCTAAACTAAAATTATCGGCGCCATACCCTATTGAACATTCCAATTTATCCCCTTTTTCAGGGTACCAGAGGTTTGAAAAATAATTGTCGTTATCGTTTAAAGAAAGTGAAAGTTCATCTGATTGCTCATCTTCATATTCCCTAAATTCAAGCGATGACAGGTATTTTGAAAAATCCGAACTTGCATCTTGACCGTTGTATTTAAGGGTTACAACGGGCTTTTTGGGTTTATATCGGCTTATGTCTATTATTTCGGTCATGATTTTTTCCACACGGGTAACAAACTTGTATCATTTTTTGTTGTTTCGTCAACGGGTATTTTTAATATTTGCCCTTCATCTAATACGCTTGATATAGCTAAATGCGGATTGGCTTCAATCAATGGCGCTATGTTATAGGTATTGCCTAAATAGCGATAAGCAATTAAATCCCACCTGTCGTTATTTGCGGTTTTTTGGATTACGTAGTTCATAAACCGCTCCTAATACTTACATCAAGGAGCTTATCCGGTATGGAAGTTACAAAATCACTTAATGCCGTAACATCAATATCGTCCAAAGCAGAATTTGATAAAGAACTTGCATAATTACTTACTGTGTCATATAGATTTGCAACATCAAAAGTATCGGAAACAATTTCATTTACAATGGATGTGCCAAGATTTTTTGCTGTATCCGAAAGCGAATCGGAATTAAGGGCAGAATTTAGCATGGATGAAAAATTTTCCAAAACAGTATCCTTAACAGTTGGAACAATTGCGCTAAGTGCTTCCGATGTACTTGAATATTGAGTTAAATTTGATAAATCAACCGTTGTTTCATACTGGTCTAAAAATTCATCGGGCAAGGGGTTTTCAAGCAAAGAAAAAGTTACTTCCGCAAATAATATCGTATCTTTTAAAACCCTGTTTAAGCTTTTTGATACATTGTTTATCACAAATTGCCCCATATATCTTCCTTGATATACCCAATCAAAGGGTTCTCTTGATTTTGCCGTATCTTCTATGGTTTCAATTACTTTTTTGGGGTTGCACATTGAATAATAAAGGGGCAAATTTATTTCAAATCGCAAAAGATTTTCACATCCAACCTGCAAGCTTGGTTTAGAATTTATGCAGGAAAATTGATTAAAGTTGTATTCTTTTGTGGTTGACGGAAATTCAATCAGTTTTAAAATTTTTGTCATTGTCCAATTAGTCAACATCTATTTATTTCCTTAAATTCAATTTAATAAGCTCTTGCTTCGCGGCGCCTGAGTGAATCTTCAACGAGTCTTAATATTTCTTCTTTATGCCGTCTTAAAAGGGTTGTAAATTCTTCTTTTGTACCGGTTGAAGCGCCGTTTATTGTAATTTGAGGGTTGTAATTGAGTGTAACTTGCGGAGCCGGTGCCGGTGCGCCGGACTGATGAAGTCCGGCGGGAGGCACTACGCCGCTTGTCCGCCATGAAGAAGCTTCGGGCGCAGATAAAACCGCCTCACCTTTGTGCAATTCCGCCACGTATCCGTTAAACGGCACATAATCAAGCCCCGAAGCATGCGAGCCGTTAACTTTGGCATTTTTGCCGCGCCCGCTTGCGGCACTGTCATTTATGGTGTTGGTTCGCTGCGCTTTTAGGTTTTCATTTGTTTCATCAACTCTTGCTTTTTGTTCGGTTGCCCATTTGCTGACATTAATTTTACTTAACATCTCTCCAACTTTGTCGCCTATATGGAATGTTTCCCAGAGCTTTTTTAAAAGCCTTATAACCTGCCCTATGGGCGTAACCCAGCTTAAAATAGTTCCTGTAAATTTAACGGCGGGCTTTATAAAATTCCAAATGCCGCCTGCTAAATTAAGAGTCCATTGCCATGCAAGAGCAATATTTGCACCCATAAGTTTTAAAACATCCCCTGCGGCATTGCAAACGTTTCTAAACCCCTCAAACCTTTTATAGCAATATACAGCACCTGCGCCAAGCGCAATAATTCCCGCCGTTATCCCGATAATAGGTGCTAAAGGTGCCTGCATTGCCCACATTGCAATACTTGTTCCCCTGACTACATTTCTTAAAAAAATCAAATTCTTAATAAATGACCCGACAGCAAGCGCACCGCCCCCAAAAGCTAAAAGCGCCGCGCCAAGCCCCGCTCCTGCTATTGAGATAAAATTGGTTAAGGGTTCAGGCATTTTATCAAAAAGTGCAGTCAAATTTCTTGCGCCGCCTCCAACAGCTTTTATAACGGGCAAAAGCCCGTTGCCGAATTTAATTGAAAGGGCTTGAACATTGTTTTTTGTAACTGCCATTTGAGCATTTAAACCGTTCAGCTGTTTTGTATAAGCCTCATCTATCGCATTTGCACCGTTTCGCATAGCACTGAATGCATTCTCAAAAGTATTTTTAACTTTTTTACCCTGTAAGCTTTGAATTGCGTTATATGCTTCAACAGAGCCTACCAGTTGGATTAAGGCTGAATCATTGCCCCCCATTGTTTTATAAATTCTATCCAAAGCATTGACTACACCGCCTGATTTTTGAATTAAATCCTTAAATGTTTTAGCACCGAGTTTATTAAATACCGCCGTTTGTTCTTTTGACCCGCGGCTTAAACCCGCTATTACCGCTTTCATTTGAGTATGAACTATATTTGCTTTTATGCCGTTTGCGGTTAATGCGGCAACTGCGGCTGAATATTCATCAATTTTAATTCCGGCGGACGATACAACGCCAGCTACAGCGCCAAACCCTTGAGAAAATTCAGAAACAGTTGTTGTGCCATATTTAACGGCTTTAAAAAATACATCATAAATCTTGTTTTGCTGTTCCCCTTCAAGCGCAAAGGCATTTATAGCACCGGTTGCAAGGCTAACCGCTTCGGCTGTAGTTGATAAACCCGCAACAGATAATTTTTCACTTCCGCTAAGTACTTTAAATTGGTCGGCGGCATCAATTCCCGCCGACCTTATTGAATAAAGCCCGTCCGTTAGGTCTGATATTGCTTTCGGGGAGTTTTTGCCTATGTTTAAGACTTCCTGCCCCATTGCTTTTAAATCTTCCTTACCGGTATCAATCAGAGTTGAAACATTATTCATGCCAACTTCAAAATCGCCCGCAACTTTAGCATTAACAGCGGACATTCCAACCAGTGCGCCCCCTGCAATTGCGGCTTTTTGCCCGATTTTATCAAATTTACCTGCGGCAGCTTCTAAGGTTTTGTTTGTTTTTTCAAAAGCGGCATCCGATTCCCTGCAAGCCTTTTTGACAACACCCGACAAGGAATCGTAAGCTTTCAATATTAAATTTACTTTCATATCTTTATCAGACATTTATTATTCCTTATTTGCCGGAAAATACAGCTTTTTATACATTTTGTACGCCTCATCAAACCAAAAATTTATTTCAAAAAAAGTCATTTCATAAATTTCATTTTTTGAAAAATGAAGAAAATGCGCTATAAAAGCAAGTGTTTCAGAGCTTGGAATTACTCCCCCGCCGGCGATTGCTCTATCCAGAGAGTTTCAAGTTCCATAATAACGGCAGCACCCATGTTTAAAACTTCGGGCGGCGGAATTATTTCACCGTCAAAAGTTGAGCATAGCGCAACGAGTGCTGCTATTGTGCCATACCCGCCCCGCATGATTTCTCTTGCCTTAATCAGCGCATGCCCTGTAGCTTTTGATTTATCAAACTCTAATTTTACACCGTTTGAGAGTGTTTTTGTAATTATGTCAGATTCTTTCTTTGTCATTCAATTATCTCCCTTCTTATTAATTCTTAATTCTGAATTCATAATGCATAATCAAAGCTAATTATGAATTATGAATTATGCATTATGAATTAACTTAGTGCCAAATTTGCTTTAATTTCAGATAAAATATCTTTACCGTTTACACGATAAATTAAATTGGCGTTATCTACCGTTTTAACTTCATCCCCGTCAACCGTAAATTGAATGTATGAAATATTAAACTCAAAAGTAAGCTCCGTATTTTCCTGTTGTTTTAATTCGCCAAGTAACGGCATTTTAGAAACATTGCCTCTCATTGTGATTTTTGCCTGTTTTGAGCTTTGATACCCCGCATTAGTATAAGTATCAAGTGAGCCGTACACGGTAAATACGTGTGTTTCAAAGGGGTTTGCAATTTCATCCAGAAGTTTTTTCTCAAACCCTTTAATTGTAACACTTGCTGTCATTGCCTGATATCCTACATTTATATTGTAAGCGCCAAGCCCGTGTTTATATTCGGATGTTTCCATATTAATTTCAGGGCAGGTGATAGAAGATACAATACCAAAGAGGTTTGTACCAAGATATATTGTAGCTTTAGTAAGTGCTGTAACCATTTATTCATTTCCTTTCTACGCTGATAATTCCGCCTGTCAAAATTTCTTTGAAATTTTGTCCGCTCATTGCGCCTTGACAGGCTTCATTCGCAACGGCGGCATGGTACGGTGGCGGGCTGTCTTGTCGGGGCTGACCGCCGCCGACAATCACGCCCTTACACACCATGGCTTGTTCGCACTCGTTAAGCCAAAGAATTGGCTAAACTCGTGCTTCACTGCGATAGCGTTTCAGTAATTATCTGTATATCCACATATCCGTAGTATGTCAGCCTTTCAACAGGTGAGGGCGGACAGCATTTATAAGAAATTTTGAGCCACCCGTCTGCAAGGTCTGATGTATCATTTAATTGCGAATCATACCAGGCTTCACCGTCTAACACTATAGGATCATCCGCACTTGCCCAGGAATCAAATTTAGCGTTAATTGTTGCAACAATATTATCAATTAAGCCTTTTGTGATAGGTTCGCCGACAACTGAAAAACTTGAATTTTGAATGGATAATTCTACATAATCAAGCGCACGTCTTGCACATTCAAAAGTTTTAATCCCTGTTGAATTTGGATAAGAGCAATTTCTTGAACCCCAAATATAGTAAGTTCCTTTATAGTTAATAATTGTACCTATTCCGATTGAATTTATTCTGTTTGAATCGGTTCCGGTTTTATTTAAAATAAATGACACAGGATATTCTAAGCCTGTTATAGTTGATGTTTCAGTATTATCAATTGATTTTGAAACGCTTCTTTTATAATCAAGCTTAACCCTTAATCCTGCTATTACAGGTGATACAGGTTTCAAGGTCGTTGTATCCATATAACTGTTGTATCTTTTGACATACGGCGCAAATATCATACATCTTTCTGAAGTTTCTGTTAAATCAATTCCGTCCGTTTCTTTTAGCCTTGCTTTTTCAATTAAAGAAACACTTGTTCCTTCGGGTGCGTCAAAATACGCAAATGCCTTAATATCTTCTGCAATTGTTGTTATTGCGTTTCTGATATTTACGGAAGAAAACCCGGGAACAATAATTATGCCAGGGGTTATGCCGTATTCGCCTATAATATCATAAATTGCTTGTGCGCCGGTTCTTGTGCCGTTATCATCTTGCCCTATAATATCTGAATCCGTTATTTTTGTAAAATCAACGTATTTATAACTTGCTTGAATATCGGATTGGTCATCCTCAATTGCGCCGCCTTCAAGTGCCGTTATAAGCCCTGTGATATCGTCAAAACTGTAATCAGTGTCAAGTGTAAGCTCTGTATCATCTTTTGTTAAAACAAGGTTTTGAACTCCGGTTTCATCTAAATAGCATTCGCCGTCCGTAAATTCAAGCGTTTTTGTAACGGTTTCTGTGTGTTCGTCATTATCAAAAACGTTAATTGTGTAAATTGAAGCTCCGCCCGATTCATCCAGTATGGTCTTTACGGCATCAGGAATTGTAAAACCGTCAATGTTATATCCAATAAGGCTTTGATTATTGTAGGATGTGATTTTATTTATCGTTTGCGGGTCATCAATTTGATAAACAGGCATTGTGCCTATTACAACGATATTTGATAAATCAGCATCAACAATGCTTAATTTTTGTACGTCTTTTTCTTGCGTTTCAACGCCATGTAAATAATTTGAACTCATATATTATTCCTCTAAATCTATTTCTTTAATACCTTGAAATAAGCCGCCTAAAATCTCGGCTTGGTCGCTTGTATCCTCGTTTTCGTCAGATAAAGGTAAATTTATTGAAATTGACATTGCATACCACAGGTCGCCTGTTATATCTTCAACAAATTCAAGCTTGTTTAATGTAATTCTTTTATTCATAATTTCAAACCCGTTTAAAACCGTTTTTAAGTGGTTTAAATATGAATAGCTTTCAGAATGTTTGTTTAGATATCTAAATCCGATAAAGATTGTGAACTTGTAATTGCCGCCTGATGTGCAGGCATAAACCGTGTGTTGGCTGTCAAAAGCAGCATCTTCAAACCTTATTAAAATGCACCCTTTTGGCGATGTGAAAGAAAAATCTTCAAAATTAGAAGGGAAAGAATCTACTTCGAATTCTTCAAATTGTTCTTTCAAAACTTCCAATATTGAATGTTCGACTTTATCTATCACAATCTAAACCCCTTTAGCATTTCATCTGAAAATATTCTTGAAGAAGTTGTTTTATTTGTTACAACCATTTTTGCAGGGCTTGTTACATCTTCATCCGGATGTTCTGCGGGCAGGTCAAGTATCATCTGTTCTTTTTGGATAGCGCTTAAAGTTTTAATTGCGCTTTCATACCCTTCTTTTATATGCTCGGGCAGCTTTTTAGGACGTCTTGAATAAAGCCTGTATGCTGCTATATCGGTTGCAATTTGAACAATAATTAATGGGATATAAGTTAAGGGCAAAATGTATTTGTTTCTTAAATAAGCGTTTATCATCTCATCTGCAAAGCTCAAAGCCGCATTAATTTTATCCGTATCAATTTCTAATGGCGGTGCCGTATCTGATGTCAGGTTTATCAATTCCTGTTCAGGGATAACAGCTTCAAGGTTTTCAAGGGTCGAATAGGACATTAAATTACATCCTTAATCAAATATCCGCATTCAGGGCAAGTGATAAGGTTTATGTAACTCATATAAGCTTTTAAAATATCAGCACCCTGTTTGCCTGTGCGCCCTTCAAAATAAGTACCTATTGTAATAGGGTCATATTCTGCGCTGTAGCCGAATGTTATGCCTGAATCTGTTAAAGCAAGGGGGTCTGTGTACATTAAAATAATGTCATTTGCCCAGCAAGCCTCTAACACAGGCGCCTTTTTATTTTTTGAAGTATCAACAACGGATTCGCCAACTAAAATTTCATCAAGCTCAAAAATTTCTTTTAATTCGTTCAGTGTTGCAGCGCCTACATCACCGTCATTTTTGTGTATCGCTTTAACAATATAGGGGTTTCGCCTTAATTGTGAGAATGCTTTTCTTGATAAAACCATTTTATTTGGTTTAAAAAATATTTCATCCATGGCATCAATAATTAAATCAAATGCATTTACGCTTGTATTTGAAATTTTTTCATCATCTGAAAGCGTTTTTGTATTATCGCCGTAATTTGATGCTGTTGATAAAATTTTAGAAAGTGCTACTTCTTTTCTTGCAAGAAGTGCGGATGTTAATTGCATTGTTTTTAATGATGCAACATCTACCCCGTCATACGCCCTTTGATTTGCCTCTTTCACAGAAACAGGCAATACCGCTTCAAGTGCATGGTCTTGAACGGATTCTGTTAAAAGTTTTCCTTGTAAATCAAGCCTGTTTGGTTCGCCCATTTCACCTATCAAGGTTTCAGGCAAAGATAAAAAGCTGCTTTTGGGGTAAGTGCGATATTTAAAAGATTGTGTGTTGACTTTTACTTTGTCAAAAACCTTATCTGCTATGCAGTTTTTGTTTTTAAATGCAAGCGCAATGCCTGTTAATTCAGGATTTATTTCAATTCTTGTATCAGCCATTTAATTTATCTCCTTTATTTTGATGTTTGTATTCACTGTCTTTTTAATTCATAATTCTGAATTTCGCCGTAGTGTTACAGGGTCTTGTTCATCACAAGCCCCTTTCACACCGGCTCGCGCGCATAATGCATAATTATTTTGATTATGAATTATGAATCATGCATTATGAATTGCATTAAGCTTCCTCTGTTGCATTTGAAGATGTAAATGTAATTCGTCCTATTGCAACCAAAACGGTAACATCTTCGCCCTCGTTTGCGCTTGTTAGTGCAATGCCAACGGTGTTATCACCGTCTGCGGCGCTTATCGTAAGCCCTTCTTCATTGGCAGTTACCGCTTCACCCGGTGAAATTGTTCCGCCTGCAATTGCAACACATTCGCCCGATAAACAAACATCCATAACATCGCCCTCACTGCTGTGGTTATTTTCCGCAATTCCTATGATGTTATCGGTTGAACTTGTTGCAACAACAAGTTTGCCGTCATCATCAAATTTAACGATTGCGCAAGGGTTGATTTCTTCCGCCGTTGTGTAAGATTTTACTGTCATTTATTGTTTTCCTTTCAATTTTGTTAATGCCTCAACCGGGTTTAAATCAATCCCCTTTTGCTTATATTCTTCCTGAATTTCAATTATGCCTTCTTTAACTTTATTGGCATCTGAAAAATCTATTCCTTCATCATTTTTTACTGTTTTGGGGGTTGCAATATCTTGAAATTCAATTTGTTTAAGCCCCGAAACGAAGGATTTAAAAGCCTTTTCTGCCGTGTTGTTTGGAGTATCCGCAAATTCAAGTTCTGACGTTTGAACAGCGTTTAAAATGTTTATAACGTCCTGTTTTTGAGCGGGTAAAATGCGCCCTTCCGTTATCATTGAATCTGTCCAATCCGCAAATTCTTTTGCCTTTTGTTCATCTTCTTTAGCTTTTAATTTTGCTTGAAGTTCTAAGATTTCTTTTTCTCTTTCTTCAAGCCTGGCATTCAATTCTTCTGTCATATCTTCTGTTGCTCCCTCCTTTTCATGATGAGGGGGAAGCGCCGCCCCCTCCAACGGCTCCGCAATTGCGGACTTATCATCATCATTGAATTGGCTATCTTTTCCGCCTGTGCAATCAAAGATTGCTCCGCTCCCTTCGCTCCCAAGGTCGCTATGGTCGCAACGGCGGTCATCAATAGTTTCGTTTTTTCGCTTGCTCATCGCAAGCTCAAAAACTTCACCCTGGCAATTGCTTTCAATACAAATATCATTTTCGCCGCTTTCAAAACAAAAAGGTTCTAACCCTTTTATTGCGGGCGCCTGAGCGCCCAAAAAAGCTAAATGACGTAATGTCAGGTCGGGCGCAAGGCTTAACGAACGGGCTTTAAAAAGTCCTTTTTTGACGGCTTCCTTAAATTCGGGCTGCACGTCCTTAAAAGATGCTAAAAGCGTATTTCCCGCAATTTTTAACTTATCAAACCACCCGTAAGCAGGGCTGTTTGATTTTGGATGCCCCGCACAAATCGGAACTTCCTTGTGTACGTTATCAAATTTTTGCTTTATGGTTTCCAAATCGGCAATTGTCCATTCTCTTTTATTCCCTTTAGAATCCGTGTGAACACCTGTTTTAAAAATCTCGCAATATTTTTCTTCACTCATAAAATTTTCATTCCTGTGTGCTGACATTTCCTACGTTATCAGTTTTAAAACCCCGTTTCACCTATTCTAATTAGTATTTGAAAGAGTTTTTTGTATGTGTGAAAAGGGATAGAAAAAATGCTAGATTGTGCAAATGCGCAATCTAAACGCGGAGGAGTTTTTTAAAAATGAACTATGTAATGCACTATTGTCGGAATAAAAATTGTAATAACGGCTGGATTGATAAAGATTTGACCAGTGTTAAAACATATCCGCCCGCCTGGAAGTATTGCAGGGAATGTGCAGAAAGAATGGGGATAGGGTTTGAAAAACAAAAACCGTCCGATTATAGAAGCGAAGAAGAAAAAGAAATAACAAATTTAAAGCTTCAAAAATCCATTCAAGCAAGAAGATTAAAACAATGCTTCTAAGATACCAATTAAAGCCCGTTAAGGCGGGGTAAATACCAAAAAGGTATAAATTACAATTCGTAATTCATAATGCATAATTCATAATCAAAATAATTATGCATTATGAATTCAGAATTTGGAATTAAAACGAAAGTGAGGATAAA
>JAJQDG010000052.1 GCA_021202305.1 Candidatus Gastranaerophilales bacterium | reverse complement strand
ATTGATTAATCCAATTTTTTTACAAAATACAATATAGAAGTTCCTAAATTTATTGCAAGGGTTTTAAATGCCAACAATTACAATAAAGCTATTCATTCTTTTGCAAATCTTGCAAAAGAAGTTTGTTTTTGTGATGCCGAAATATTTTACATAGACGCAAAAGTCTACATGCAGGAAGGCAACTTCAAAGAAGCAAAAAATTGCATAGACGATTGTCTTGCCTTTGCACCTGAATATTACCCGATTTTAAAATTAAAAGAAAACTGCCCTTAATAAATATTCTTGTGAAAAATTTTAATTTTTAAAGTATTCTCCTTAAATTATTTTTGCATTGCCGGTATCAAAATATTGTTCTTATATCGGGTGTCAATATTTATAAAACTCTATGCCTGATGAAAATGCCGCAAATAATTGAATTTTAGCGCGCTTTTTCGTCTTGATTTACATAAAGTTGCGGGATGAAAATACCATAAATTACGTGTCAATATTTGTAGCATAAACAGCATTTGCTTCAATAAAATCGCGGCGCGGGCCTACATTATCGCCCATTAGAATGTCAAACAATTCGTCGCATAACATGGCATCTTCTATGCTTACTTTAAGCAATGTTCTGTTTGTAGGATCCATTGTTGTTTCCCAAAGCTGCTGGGGCATCATTTCCCCTAAACCTTTAAATCTTTGGAGCTGAATACCTTTCTTGCCTCTTTCTTCAACTATTCTTTGCAATTCTGCAAAAGAGGTTATATCTTTAGTTCCATCCGGCGTTTCAACTGTCAGAACCTTTTCTTCTTCAATTAAAAATTCTCTTATTTTTGGATATGAATTTTTAATGCGTTCATATTCGCCGGATTTTATCATATTTGCCGTAATTACAACAGGGTCAATATCTTCGCCCAAATCTACTTTAAAATAAAATTTATTATTGTGTTCGTTATGCGCAAGCTGAACCCTGTAGTTTTTGGCTTCATCTATGCCATAATTAAGCGCATGGTCTTGAATGTAATGTGCAAGGTACTTATAAATTTCCTGCATGGCATCTTCATTATCAAAATCCGCAGGCGTAATATTTGAACGGATTAATCCGCGCACAATGACAGATGGCATTTGATTTATAATAGGATTATGGAAGGATTTATAATATGTAGACATAGAATAAATCATATTTTCAAGTTCACTGTCTGTTAAGACTTTGGTTTTTGTTTTATTATAAAGGCTCATTTCCTTAATTCCGCGTTCGCGCATCATCCTGTCAAGCGCTCTGTCATCATACAGATATTCGGAAGTTTTGCCTATTGTAACTTTATACAACGGCGGCTGCGCAATAAAAATGTGTCCGTGTTCTATTAACGGTCTTGCGTAGCGGAAAAAGAAAGTTAAAAGGAGCGTGCGGATGTGCGCACCGTCAACATCGGCATCGGTCATAAAAATAATTTTATGATATCTTAATTTATCTAAATTCACTTCTTCGGGATTTTTAGATATATTTACCCCCGTTGCTTGAATTAAAGACTGTATTTCGTTATTTGCATACATTTTATCAAGCCGGGCGCGTTCAACATTTAAAATTTTGCCGCGCAGAGGTAAAATTGCTTGAAACATCCTGTTTCTGCCCTGTTTAGCCGAGCCGCCCGCAGAATCGCCCTCAACTATATAAAGTTCGCATTTTTCAGGCTCTCTATTTGAACAATCTGCAAGTTTCCCCGGAAGTGTGGAACTTTCAAGCGCGGTTTTTCTTCTTGTCAGTTCTCTTGCCCTTCTTGCCGCTTCGCGCGCTCTTTGCGCCTGGAGAATTTTATCGATAATAAGTTTAGCGGCTTTTGGATTAAATTCAAGCCATTCCATGAATTTATCGCGGATTACATCATTTACAATAGGTGTTATTTCGGCGTTGCCGAGTTTTTCTTTTGTCTGCCCTTCAAATTCGGGATTAGAAATTTTAACGGATACAATTCCTGTCATGCCTTCCCTTATGTCTTCTCCTGCCAGGTTTTGCTCCGTATCTTTTATAATATTGTTTTTTCTTGCATAATCATTTATAACCCTTGTTACACCGTTCCTAAAGCCTGTAAGGTGTGTTCCGCCGTTGTGCGTATTAATGTTGTTTGCAAAACATAAAATATTTTCCGTATAAGCATCCGTATACTGGAGTGCAACCTCAACAAGTACGCCTTCAACCATTTTTTCCATATAAACAGGTTTTTCGAACATAACATTTTTATTTTTGTTCAAATGTTCGACATAACTTGCAATTCCGCCTTCATAATGGAATGTTTCTTCTTTATCGTTTTTTCTGTCATGGAAAACTATTTTTAATCCTTTATTTAAAAATGCCATTTCCCGGAACCTGCTTGCAACAACATCGCAATCAATTTCCGTAGTTTCCGTAAAAATTTCAGGATCGAGCCAAAAAGTGGTTTTTGTGCCGCGCGCGGTTGTTTCTTTAACTTTTTCAACGGGGTGTACCGGTTCCCCCCTTAAATATTCCTGTTTGTACAAATATCCGTCGCGTGCGACTTCCACAACAAGTTTTTCGCTTAATGCGTTAACAACGCTTGCACCGACACCATGAAGCCCGCCTGAAACTTTATATCCGCCGTCGCCGAATTTACCGCCCGCATGAAGCACAGTGTGAACAATTTCAAGAGCAGATTTGCCTGAATCCGGTTTAATATCAACCGGAATTCCCCTTCCGTTATCTTGCACGGTAACGGAATTATCGGGATTTACGGTAACATCAATTGTGTCGCAATATCCTGCCAAACTTTCATCTATTGAATTATCGACAATTTCATAAACGCAATGATGAAGCCCCCTTTGCGAGGTTGACCCGATATACATCCCGGGGCGCAGCCGTACTGCTTCTAAACCTTCTAAAACTCTTATATTGCTTGCATCATAATGCTGCTCTGCTGTTTGTCCGGACATTTGTTATATTCCTCTTGAAATCTCCCATATTCACCATTTTACTACGAAATACCCGTTTTGCAAATTTATAAAGCTTGATTTATAAACCAATTTTAAATTTAAAATCAGCTTTTTAT
>JAJQDG010000156.1 GCA_021202305.1 Candidatus Gastranaerophilales bacterium | reverse complement strand
GTTGATACACAAAAAGAAGCTGTTTTTTGCAATAATAATTACAAGCAGATATTTATCGGAAAAATGAAGATGACACAAAATGCTACTATAGAAAAACAGATACCCCATTCAAAATTTGAAATGGCAACAGAATATCACAGAAATTTTCTTTTAAAATCTTCAGGGGAAGATTTGGTAAACGCAATTAATTGTTATATAGAGGCTATTAATGAAAATCCCGCACAATCAGGCGCATATTACAGATTAGCCGTTTTAATGTATGAAAATAAACAGATAGGAATAAACGGCGCCATAGAACAGTGCAAAAGGGCGGTTGAGCTAGATGAAAAAAACCCTGATGCAAGAATGTATCTGGGGTATTTTCTTTCTTTAAAGGGTGAAAAAAAATCTGCACGCGAAGAATTCAGAAAAGCAGTAAAATTGAGTCCTAAAAAAAGCAGGGCAAAATTTGTAATGGCGCTTGAACTTTTTGAAAATAAAAATATTTTCAAGGGCGCTTTTTACATGTCGCGTGCGTGTCTTATGAGTATATTTGATTCTGCCGCGCGCTGCATGCTCACAAAAAATATTTTAACCGATATAAATTACATAAAATATTCGGCAATTGGCAAACTGTTAGAGAAGTTTAAATTAGATGTAAGCGCCTATCAGATGTATTCTGATGCGCTTGATATAACTAAAAATGCGCCTGAATTTTATGAAAAAATGGCTAAAATTGCAATTAAAAAACAACGCCCGAATGTAGCGCTTCAATGTTTTGAAAATGCAAGCAAACTTTCAAATAATGAACCGTCAAAACTTGTTAATGCAATTGACTTTATGCAGGAGGCTTATCCTGACAAAATTGACGAATTGATAGATTATTATAATATGCTTGTTCTAAAACTGCCCGAATTTGCAAGACCGTATTATGAACTGGGGCATTTATATCTTAAAAAAGAAGATTATATAAGCGCCTCTAACGCATTTCGCCTTGCACTTGAATACGAAAAAGAAAATCCGTTTTATCTTAATTCGCTTGCATATACATATGTTCAATTAGAACAGTATTCGAGTGCTGTTGATTTATATAAAAAAGCAATTGAAAAAAATCCGGATAACGAATGGACATCAGTTGTAGCGCAGGCGCTTGCAGCAATATATTATAAAGTAAATCACGATTACGAAGCAGCAATTGCCATTTTAGAATATGCATTAACTTTAACAAAAGAAAAAGGCGCAATATACACACTTTTTGGAGATATTTATTTTGATGACGGGAATATGGATGCTGCAATAAAATATTATAACATGAGCCTTATGGACGGAACTAAGGATTGCAAAACTTATTCCAGACTTGCAATGGCATACTGGGAAAAAAATTCCATGCAGGATGCAATAGACTGCTATAAAATGGCAATTGATACAAATTTTGGTTACGAGATTGCACATAATAATTTAGGTGTAATCTATATGGACAGCTTAAACGACATAAACAGAGCGCTTGGCTGCTTTACAACCGCAATAGATTTAAACGCAAAATACACTCTTGCACACTTTAATTTGGGAAGATGTTATGCCGAATTAAACAGAAAAATAGAAGCTGCAAGCGAATTTCAAAAAGCAATTGACCTTAACAGGCAGACAAATGAAATTGATGAACAAGTCATACAAGAAAAATTATACAAACTTTTTGAAACATGAAAAAATACATACAAAAAATAGCTGAATTTGCAAAAAACACAACAGTAAGAGTAGTTTCACTTATTTTGGTTCTGTGTTTTATATTAAGCATAATTATTTTCCCTAAATTTTACAAAACACAAATAAATAAACTCAGAAGTTTTTATTATGTATATCAAGGGGATAAGGCATATAAAAAACGACAGCCGCAAAAAGCGCTTGACAATTATACAATAGCATTAAAACTTCACCCGAAACATACCCGAGCAAGATATAATTTAGCAAATCTGTATGTAGCGTATGAAGATTATTACACCGCTCTTGAAAACTACCAAATGGCGCTTGAATTAAAGCCAAATTTTATGATTGCAAGAATAGATTATGCAATTGTACTTTCAGAGGCAATGTTTAATTTTGATAAAGCAATAGAAGAATATGATATTGCCATTAAACGTGCGCCGAAATGGATGTATATTCCGTTTATTATAGATAATAAAAAAACTTACAAATATAATAAAGGTGTTGCATATTATAATCAGGGGCTTGCATGGCGCGGCAAATCCTTGCTTTTCGGGCAGGACAGGTTTAAAGCGCGTGAATATCTGATAAATGCGATTAATTCGTACGAAAAGGCATTAAAAAGCATAAAAGAATACGATGTATACTACAATTTGGGCATTGCAAACCAGCTTTTAGGAAGAAAGGCAATGGCGGGGCGCAATTATTGTCTTGCAATAGAACTCGAGCCGATGAATTACGAAGCCCACTTTAATCTTGCAATACTTTTAAAATCAATGAATAAGTATATAGATTCGGCAGAAGAATTTAAAAAAGCGGGTCTTTTGCTTGACGGCAAGGGAGATGTAAATAAAACTCGCTACGTTTATGATGTATTAAATGAAGTAAATCAACGAATGGCGCAGGATATTGAATATAAGGAAATTCTCCAAAAAATGAGCGAAGAAGACCCGAACGAAGGAAAAGTAACGTATATAGGCGGAAAACTCGTTATCAGCGAAGATTTTGACAAGGCGATGTATAAAAACTTTAAAACTTGTGCAAATCGCGACCTTTTTTACGGCGGAGAGGATAGTGAAATTGAACTCGGATATTGATTTTTTGTATAAAATTATGTGCGAAATGACCACGGTTTTTGAAAGCTCAAAAAGTGCAAATGAACTTGTTTTAGGCTTAAAACAGGTATTTAAAAATGTTGGCGGCACAAAAGATTTAAATATTTATATTTTTGATGAATCTTCAAAAACGCTTAAAAATTTTTTAAAGCCGTGGGAAAGCTTGCCTGAAAATGAAAATACCGCAGATTTGAATAAAACTTTTAAAGAACTTGATAATAATCCGTATATAAAAACGGAAAATAC
>JAJQDG010000177.1 GCA_021202305.1 Candidatus Gastranaerophilales bacterium | reverse complement strand
GAAAAAAATTCAAAATTCATATATTCGTTTGGTCTGAATATTTCGCTTACATAAAGGATAAAAGGCGCGCTTTTTGAAACGGGAACTCCGAAAGCTTCCGAATTAAAAAAATTGCCCCACCTGCCGATTGCCTGCCCCAGGGGAAGTACGGCTGCAAAAATATCCGCATAAGAAAAAAAATTAAGTTTTCTTTTTTTAAAATACCAAATTCCGAATAAAACTCCCCCGATAAAAGCACCATGTATTGAAAGCCCGCCCTCCCATACGGCAAAAGCGCGCAGGGGTTCTTTTATATAGTAGTTAAGGGCAAGAAGAATGTAATAAATTCTTGCGCCCAGTATTGAAAAAACAATAAGCATGGGGGCAAAATCCAAAATTACATTTTTATCAGTGTTCATTTTAGAACATTCGCTCAATTTTAAAGCCACTAAGAGCGATATAAAAATAGCAAAAAAAATACAAATTGAATAAAAATGAATTTGAATTCCGAAAAATTCAAAGTGGTTAACTTGAGGCGGAATCAGTATCATCAGCCGCACCCTTTAAAAATGTTTCACATTGCTCAATATCGTTTTTTAATTCTATAATGTGTGTCTGCACGGCTTCATCTTCACCCTGTATGATAAGCAGATATTTTTCATACATTGAAACTGCTTCTTTCATTTGTTCAAGGCTTGTTTTTATTTCTTCGGGCAAAGGTTTTTCATCCGGATTATTAAGATTTACCCCGTCCCCTTCGAGCGCCACAGCAAGAGAATAATAAGCATCGCCCGAGGCAGGATTTAATTCTATGGCTCGTTTTAGGTTTAAAATTGCGTTTTCATAATCTTTTTTGCCTATATAGGCAACGCCCAGATTGTATCGTGTTTCAAAAATATTTTCATCTAAATCCAAGCAGGATTGAAACCTTGCTATTGCGCTATCATATTCACCTTTGTCTAAATATTCTTTGCCGATTTGATTAAGTTCCTGTACGGCAAAATTATTTATGCATGCGCTGCAAAAAAAGCTTGCACAAAGCAAAAAAATGAGCAATAAAAAATTTCTCAAAGGATATCTCTCTTTTAATCTCTACAACAATAAGATTTTCCGTCAAAAATACAAAATTTGCAAACCCGTTTACATTAATTTAACCAGTTGAATGATTTAACAACATCATCCGTGCTGATAGGTCCCGTTAATTTAACGCTGAAAAGCCTGAAATCATCGTTATTCAAATCCATTAAGGGTATTTTGCTTACATTTTGCATTGCTTCCGTTTTTACAAGTTCATCCATTTTGTTTCTTGTAAGAGTATTTAAAACAGAAACCACAGAAGCGTTTCCTATCGCCCCAAGGAGGTTTGAAATATTTTTAGAAAGTTTGCCCAGAATTTCAATATTTGCAATGCCGTTTACAATGTCATAGGAACCGTATGTATATGTGGAAAGATTATCCCCTTGAGAATAAATTTTTAAATCCTTCAAATTGGCTTCATCTATTTTAAAGGTACCTGTAATTTTATTAAAATCGCCGTGTTTGTAAGGGGTCAAAAGCTCTATTACATTATTTATTGTAAGTCCGAAAATGCCGCTTTTGAAGAAATTGGAAGCACGCAAAAGATATTCTATTGAACCGAGTTTTGGCATGGTGCCGTTTAATATTTCAAATTCGGCATCGGCTTTTATTTTGTTTACGTAGTCTTTCGGCGTAAAATCGTGCATGCTGATTGTAAATTTACCGTTTGAATTTCCATGGATTTGCCCTTGCAGATTAAAAAACGCTTTTGTAAGTTCATTTGCATCACAGTTTAGAAAATCCGAGCTTACATAAACATCTTTTGTATCAAATTTATACGTGCCGTTTCCTCTTATAAGCCCGCCCGCTATTGCAAGATAAGCATCATCAATTTTAAGCGAAGTGTCTTTAGAATGTGAAAATTTAAGTTTTAAATTTTGCCCTTCCACTTCATTAAATAAGATTTTATCCGCTGTTATACTTCCGCTTTTAATTTGAATATCCGAAGGCGTTATAAACGCATTTTGTTCTACGGGTGAAACCACAGAATCAATTTTTGAAGCAGAGTCTGCAAAAAGCGTAAAAGCGTTCATTAAACTGTTAATTGGAACTTCGCTTGAGTGAATTGAAATATCATTAATAATAAAAGGCAAGGACATTTTATTTACAAAATCAAAAGTTATATCTGCTTTTGTATCAAAAAAGGTTAAAGAAAAATTTGCCTTGCCCGTATTTTTTGTAAGGTTAATTTTAATGTCGTCTATAATTGAATCATACATCGGAACAAGAACATTTGAAAATTCAAGATTTCCTTCAGCTTTAATATCCGCAAAGGAACCGTTTAAAACCAAATCCGAAACAAATTGCCCGTCTTTCATAAGCGATTTTTTAAACACCGGATTTAAAAATCTGACAGGCGCGGGGTTTGGAGTTAATAAGTGCAAATTGCTGCATAAAATTTCACCGTTTTTAAGATTTATATTTCCTGAAATTTTGATTAAATCATGCGGAGTTTGTTTTTTATTTTTTGAAGGGAGATATTTAAAATATCTTACATAATTGATATCGGCATTTTGACCCTTGAAATTAATTTTAGAAGCAATTTCCCTTTTAACATCGATATCGCCCAATTTAAGCCCCATAAAAGAAAAATCGGAGCCTTTATCAAACGAAAGCGTTAAATAAGATGTGTATGAATCGGGTTTGCCTAAAAATCTGCCTTTTAATTGTGTTTCGCCGGTTATTAAAATAGGATATTTGAGGTTAGGGTTTATTAATTTGTCACAATTTTCTTCGTTTAAATTTGTCGAAAAATAAATATTAAAATCAGGCTCGATACTATCATTCGTTTCAATGAAGCCGTCAAAATAAACGGGCATTTTATCATAATCAAATGCAAAGGAATCAAAATATGTTTTTTCGTCTTTTAGCCGGATTTTACCGGAATTGAGACGGATTTTATATGAATTTAAATCAATAAAAGATACATTGTCGGGTATAAATTCACCTGAAATTTTATCGCTTGAAAGTTTTACATTGCCTGAAAT
>JAJQDG010000016.1 GCA_021202305.1 Candidatus Gastranaerophilales bacterium | reverse complement strand
AGCTTGAAAAAATAATCGAATTCAAAAAAAGCAGGGCAAAATATTTTATAAAATCGCGCTTTAAAATAAAAACAAACCAGATTAAAAGCGGGATTGAGACCATAAAACTTGTCGTTTTAACGCCAAAAGAAATTCCTGTTGATAACGCTGCAAAAAAAAGCAAATTAAAGGCTTTTTGTTTTTTATATTCCAAAATAAAATAAATTGCGCCGGCTAAAAGCGCGCCGGTTAATAAATCGGTTTGCGTACTTGAAGTTTCAATAATAACGCAGGGTAATGATGAAAAAATTAAAATTGCCCATATTCTTTTTGTAAAATCAATTTGAAAATTTTCCATAATTTTAAAAGAGAAAAAAATAAGCTGAAAATATGAAAAAAATTGCAAAAGCCCGAAAGCCGCATCGCTTTTAAAAAGCGCCATAGTCCAGGTATAAAAAAGCTCCGAATTAACAGGCAGACAAATATTTCTCACATCGCTTGTTTCAAAATGGTAAATAAAACCTTCCCTAAGCCAATATAAAACCCTGAGCGCGTGATAGCTCTGTGCGTCAGGCTCTGTTACGGGTGAAAACAGTGCGCAAATAAACGCCGTTATAATAAAAATAAGCCATACCGCGGCAAGAAGCGCAAGAGTTTTATCTTCAATTATAATTTTTTTAAATTCCGTCAGTGGAAAGGAAATTTTTAAAACGGGTCTTTTATTTATAAACCAGATTACAAACGCAATAAAAGCTTCAACGGCGGTCAAAAAAAGTATATTCAGCCCGTCTATCCCCTTAAAAAGCGACAAAAGCTCAACATTAAAAATAATTGCCGCAAAAAAGATTATTAAAAAATACGCCGCACGATTGAATATTGCCGAAATAAAATAACTTATAAGCCCTGTTAAAAAAACTCCCGCAATATACAAACTAATCCTCCTCCAGACTCAAAACCGCCATAAAAGCCTCTTGCGGAATTTCAACCCGCCCGACGGATTTCATTCTTTTTTTACCTTTCTTTTGTTTTTCAAGCAATTTTCTTTTTCTGGTAATATCGCCGCCGTAGCACTTATCAAGAACATTTTTTCGCATGGCTTTTATTGTGGTTCTTGCTATTACGCGTCCGCCTATTGCAGCCTGTATGGCGACTTCAAACATTTGTTTCGGGATTATTTCTTTTAATTTTGCAGTCAGTTTTTGCCCTATGTTATATGCACTGTCTTTATGACAAATAACGGAAAGCGCATCTACAGGCTCGCCTGAAAGCAGAATATCCATTTTGACTAAATCCGACTGAATATATGAATGAAATTCATAATCAAGGCTTGCATATCCTTTTGTACGCGATTTTAACTGGTCGTAAAAATCAGTAATGACTTCTGACAAAGGAATACGGTATTCCAAATTTACGCGGGTTTTATCAATATATTGCATATTTATGAAATTTCCGCGTTTCGTTTCGCAAAGTTCCATAAGAGTGCCTACATAATCGTTTGGCGTGAAAAGATTTACTCTTACATACGGTTCTTCTATATATTGGCGGTATTGCGCATCGGGAAGTTCTGCCGGATTGTCTATTTCAATCATTGTACCGTCTGTTTTATAAACTTTATATATAACCGAGGGCGCAGTTGTTATTAAATTAAGATTATACTCTCTTTCCAGCCTTTCTTGCGCTATTTCCATGTGAAGCATGCCAAGAAAACCGCACCTGAACCCGAACCCTAATGCTGATGAAGTTTCAGGTTCGAATGTAATGGAGGAATCATTCAATTTTAATTTTTCAAGCGCTTCTTTTAGATCGTGATACTGGTCATTATCGACGGGATATAACCCTGAAAACACCATGGGCTTTGCTTCTTTATACCCCTCTAAGGGTTTTTCCGCGGGAAAATCTGCATTTGTAATTGTATCACCGACAAAACGCGTAATTTCTTTTATCGAGCCTGCAAAATACCCTACTTCACCTGTATTTAAAACATCAACAGGGTTTCTGTTCGGGTTTAAAAATCCAAGCTCAACTACATCAAACTTTTTGCCGGTTGCCATAAATTGAACCGAATCGCCAAGGCGTATAGAGCCGTCCATTACCTTAAAAAAGCAAATTGTTCCTAAATATTGGTCATACGCACTGTCAAAAACAAGCGCCCTTAGGGGCTTATCGGAAGTATCAACCGGCGGCGGAATGTATTTGACAATAGCTTCAAGCACATCCTCCACACCTGTTCCTTCTTTTGCGCTGACAGGGATTGCATAACTTGCGTCAATCCCCAAAACTTCTTCAATTTCTTTTTTGACCCCTTCAATATCAGCTGAAGGAAGATCGATTTTATTTATTACAGGAATAATTTCAAGATTTTGTTCCATTGCAAGATACACATTTGCAAGGGTTTGAGCCTCAACCCCCTGAGTTGCATCCACAATTAAAAGGGCGCCTTCGCAAGCTGCAAGCGACCTTGACACTTCATAGGAAAAATCAACATGCCCGGGGGTATCAATAAGATTTAATATGTATTCCTTGTTATTAAGCGCTTTATATTTCATTTTTGCAGCGTTCAATTTAATTGTTATGCCGCGTTCGCGCTCAATATCCATGGTGTCCAAAAGCTGGTCTTGCATATCGCGCTTATCAATTGTACCTGTTTTTTCCAGAAGTCTGTCTGCAAGAGTAGATTTTCCATGGTCAATATGAGCAATAATGCTAAAATTTCTTATGTTTTCAATATATTTCATAAGAAAAGTATATTATAAAAATATTATTGCGTTTGTAATTTTAAATAAAAGGTTTTATGCACTCAATTTTTCTTTTTTAATTTTTGAATTATAACTGTTCAAAGCACTGCTGCCGTTAAGCGCAAAACCTGCAAGATACAGGCTTCTTATTGCGCTGTTTTGTTCTTTTGTGGCAATTTTTGTCTGTTCAACCGTTGATATATAATTATCTATTGAGTCTTTATTTTTTTCATATGTACTTTGCCCTATTATCTTTGAAGTAAGCTCAAAACAGGGGTTAATTTTTTCTTTGTTAAGACAATCTGCCATTTTTCAAATCCTTAATTTTACTATAT
>JAJQDG010000032.1 GCA_021202305.1 Candidatus Gastranaerophilales bacterium | reverse complement strand
TAACATCTTATTCATAAATTTCTCCTTTATAATTTACATTTTAATTATATCAATAATTATGCATGCGTACAAGAAAGTTTTAAATCAGAGCCGGTTAATATGACTTTTTAATTAAGGAAATTCCGGTCATTTCCTCCGGTTTTTCTATATTCATAAGTTCTAAAACCGTTGGTGCAATGTCGCAAAGGGCGCCTGTATCTTTTAAATCATATTTTTTATTGTCTACGATAATAAACGGTACAACATTTGTTGTATGGGCTGTTTGCGGAGCATTTGTTTCTTTGTTAAACATCCATTCTGCATTGCCATGGTCAGCTGTTATTATCATTTTTACATTTTTTTCAAGCGCTTTTTTTGCAATTTTGCCGACACACTCATCTACAGCGCTGCATGCTTTGACTGCAGCTTCCATGACACCCGTATGACCTACCATATCCGGATTTGCAAAATTTACAAGAATAAAACCATATTTTGTATCATCTAATGCTGAAAGTACATTATCGCAAACTTCATAAGCGCTCATTTCGGGTTTTAAATCGTATGTTGCAACCTTCGGCGAAGCAACCAGCTTGCGCGTTTCAAGCTTGTTTGGCTCCTCAACGCCGCCATTAAAGAAAAATGTGATATGCGCATATTTTTCAGTTTCTGCCGTTCTAAACTGATTTATATTATTTTTATCTAAAACATGTCCTAAAATATTTACAAGCGTTTGCGGCTTAAAAGCTACGGGCAGATTGAAAGTTTCATCATATTGAGTCATGCAAACGTAATAAATATTTTTTAATATTTTTTTGCGTTCAAATTCGTTGAAATTTTCAAATGCAATTGCACGGGTAATTTCACGCGCTCTATCGGGACGATAATTAAAGAAAATTACGGCATCATTGTCAGAAATTCTTTTGTCGCCGACAGGCGCGGGTTCAAGAAATTCATCCGTTTTTTCATTTTTATAAGAGTTTAAAACTGCTTCATGCGCGGAATTTGCCTTTGTTCCTTCTCCAAGTACAAGGCAATTATACGCACGTTCAACTCTTTCCCACCTTTTATCTCTGTCCATTGCCCAATAACGCCCGATAACACTTGCAATCGGGGGCAAGCCGTATTGTTTTAAGGTTTCTTCAATTTCATCAAGATATATATTTGCACTCTTTGGAGGGGTATCTCTCCCGTCTAAAAAAGCATGTACGTATACGTCTTTTAAATTGTTTTCAGATGCAAATTTAATGAGTGCTTTTAAATGTTCAAGCGAAGAATGCACCCCGCCTGTAGAAATAAGCCCGTATATATGAAGGGAGGAATTATTTTTTTTAACATGTTCAACTGCATTTAAAAATTCGGCATTTTTGAAAAAAGAACCTTCTTCAATTTCTTTATTAATTCTTGTTAATTCTTGATAAACAATCCTTCCTGCACCGATATTTAAATGTCCTACTTCTGAATTTCCCATTTGACCTTCGGGCAAACCCACATTTAATCCGTCGGCATGAATTTTAGTAGAGGACATATTTTTCATAAAATTGTCATAATTAGGCGTGTTTGCTTGATATACAGCATTATATTCGGTATCATCGGAAATGCCCCAGCCGTCCATGATACAAAGTAAAACTCTCTCTTGCATTTTTTTCCCTTTCAAAACAAATTTTAACACAAAAAATAATAAGTTTGCTCAAGAAAATTTTAATTTTCAAGGGATACTCTAAGATTATTTTACAAGAGTTTTTCTTTTTTTGTACAGGAGGATAAAAAATAAAATAATAAGCAGACTGAGCGCGATTATGACGAATTCAATATTATTTTTAATTTTTTCGCCAAAAAACATCAATACAACACTTACAATGAAAAACCTCATTCCGCGCCCTAAAACAGAAGCTATGGTAAAGCCCAAAAAATTCATGTTTAAAATTCCGCTTGCAATGGTAAAAACTTTATAGGGTATCGGCGTAAACGCGGCAAAAAATACAGCCCATGAGCCGTATTTTCCGTATAAAATTTCCACTTTATCAAAATATTCTTTTGCCTTATTGTTTCCTCTTTTTTGAAGTCCTGAAAATATCCAATCAAAAGCGGGGCGCCCGAATAATTTTCCTATAATATAGCCCACACTCCCCCCGAATGCTGATGCAACGGTGCATATAAGGGCATAATAAAGCGCCAGATTGATGTTTTTTAAATCCATAGCGATTAATAAAAAATCAGGAGGCGGCACCAAGAAAAAGCTTTCAATAAAAGAATTTAAAAAAAGCCCCAAAACTCCAAGCCCGCTGAAATATGCTCCCATATTATGCAAAAATTCCACTTTTTTCTCCGTCAAGAATGGTTTTTAAATTTCTCATTATCCTGCCGTTTTGAACAGCAACTCCTTTAACCAGCGCTGTTGTATAAATATTGCCTGTAATATCTTCAATTGTTTGTTCAAAAACTATGTAAAGATTGGTTATTTCCGTAGTTTTTGTTTTTACAATAACATCATCAAAAAGCCTGGCGGATTTTTTATATTTTATGTTAATTTCAACAACCGGCATGACAATATTCATTTTTTCATCCAGCTTTTTAATATCGGTACCGTTTAAATAAAGCCAGTCTACCCGCCCTGCTTCCATCCAGCGTAAATACGCACCATGCCATGCCACTTTATAGGCATCGGTATCTGAATACTGAACCTTAAATTTTATACTGCTGTCATTCATTTTCGTTTAAGTCCTTGTTGTAAGTAACAAAAGAAGGAGGTTGAATTACCGTGCGCAGAACGAGCTTATCTTCTTTATCTTTGCCTGTTAAAACAACGCTTTTTACCTTATCATCAGGAATTAAAGTAACGCACCCCAAACACTCATCATTTATTGAATATGCCGGATTTTTGCGATTTATCGGATTTTTAACCAATTTATTCATTTCTTCCGTTAGTATTTTTGATATTTCGCTTGGAAGTTTTTTATTATTGTTATTTGAAAATTCTGCCAAAATTTTTGATGTCATCATTGCGCCGTTAGTTTGCATGCGGGCGTACGTGCGCTTTTCGTAAGAAAGCGTAATTTTAGGCAAAAAATAAAAGGTGAGTGCCGC
>JAJQDG010000040.1 GCA_021202305.1 Candidatus Gastranaerophilales bacterium | reverse complement strand
AGGATATACCTTTAATATCAACATTTTTAAAATTTAAAACTTCATCCGGTTTAACAAAATCAATTATATTCGTAAGTTCCATATGTGCTATTCCCTTTTATATAAATAAATTTTACCGCTTAAAAAAGAAGTTGTTAAGTATTTTCTTTTTCAGAAATTTTATCAGGATTAATATTTAATATGCGAACAATTTCTGTTGCAACATCCTTAAAAACAGGTCCTGCAACGGTAGAACCCCATAGCCCGCCCCCTTGCGGAGAATCAATAACAACATAAATTGTTACCTTGGGGTCGCTTGCAGGAAGAAAACCGATCATTGATGTATATAATTTATTTGAATAGCCGACCCCGTTATCGTTTGGACGTCTTGATGTACCTGTTTTTGCCGCAACATAATAATCATCCATTTTGCCGAGCGAATGTCCTGCTTCAATGGATGCAACAAGTAAATCACGCATTTGAGAGGCTTGTTCTTCTGTCATAATTCTTCTTTGAATAACTTTTTGCTCTGCTTCTTCATCAGAATATTTAATAACATGCGGCATAACCCAAACGCCGCCGTTTGCAATTGCATTTACGGCAGAAATCATTTGAATTGCGGTAACGCTTGAACCGTATCCGTATCCCATTGAAGCATGAGTTGCAGCATCCCAGCTTGAAGGCTCCGGCAAAAGCCCTGTTGATTCACCGGGCAGGTCAATTCCTGTTCTTTGCCCGAAACCAAAAAGCTGGAGGGCATCGTAAAACTCTTGCGCGCTCATCATTTGAGCAATTTTTATGCTGCCGATATTGCTTGAATGCTGAAAAAGATACACTAAATCAATCAGCCCCGGAGCGCCCCTTTCGCGGTAATCATAGTTGGAAATTTCCCACCAGCCGATTTTCATTTTGCCGGTGTCCATTATTTTTGTATTTTTATTAATTTTACTGTTGAGCATTGCACTTGCGACAGTAATAATTTTAAAAGTAGACCCCGGGGGATAAACATCTGTTAATGCCCAGTTTTTCATTTCAATAAGCGAATGTTTTGCATAATTGTTTGGATTGTAATAGGGATACGCCGCAAGCGCCAGTATTTCACCTGTTTTTGGACTTAAAACTATTATTGCACCCCTGAGCGCGTTTGTTTTCTGTACCATGCCGTATAAATATTTTTCGCAAATATGCTGAATTGGCGAATCAATCGTAAGTTTCAGCGTTTTACCCATAACGGGCGCCGAAACATCAGCAGGGTCTATTGAAAGATTGTAAATAATATCGCCGTTCGGCATTTTTTCATATTTAATAGATTTATCAATATATTTAAGATAGTTTCCTGCTACGTATTCAACGCCGCCTGCCATATCGGCATCAGCATTATAATATCCCAAAATATGTGATGCTAATGAGCCTTGAGGGTATACGCGCTTATTTTTTACTTCCAGAGAAATTTCCCTCAGTCCCAAAGCCTTTACTTTGTCTGCGGTTTTTCTGTCTATACCCTTTTTTATAAGTATAACGCTTTCATCCTTAGAAAACTTTTGAACCAGTTCATTATGGCTTATTCCTAAATACGGCTGGAGCATGTCAGCAAGCTTTTCGGGTGAATTATCATAATATTTGGGGTGAGAATAAACATTGAAAGAAGTGTCGTCCGAAGCTAATTTAACGCCGTTTCTATCGACTATTTCCCCCCTTAAAACAAAAGGAGCGGAAGTCCTTTGAAATTTTGCCCTGTCTTTATATCCTCTTATGTCAAAAACTTGATTTAAAAATAAATAAATTAAAAGAAGAACTACGCAAAAATTAAAAACAAACTGCAAACATCCGACTCTAATTTCAAACTGCTTTTGTTTCGGATTATTCAACTTAAATTCCCCGTTAATATCCGAGGTAGCGGTTTGTAACCGCCTCATTTGCGGCTTTTTCAAAACTTACATCGGGAAGATCGGCTGCAGACAGCTCAATAACCTGTTTAGCACGCTGCAAAATGTTAAGCCTTGACACCTGCATATCAACATTAGAAAAAGATTGAATATTGTCAAGCTTGTTTTGCATGTCTGCATTATCAAGGTTTAGCGCAATTGTTTCTTTGCTTAATTTTCTTAATTTAATTTCTTTATCGACAACAAAATAATAACTGATAAGACACACAAAAACCAAAAAACCTAAAACACAGCACAGGGCAGTATTAATTCTTGAAATGATTATTTCTTTATAGGATTTTTCTCTGACAAAATATCCGCTTATAACAGGGTTTTGATGTCCATAAGGCGCATGATTTTCACTGTACGGATTTCTAACGCGCGAATTAATAGGAAGCGTTGCCATAGAAGATTTTTTACGCTTAGTTCTTTGATTGTTTTGTTTTGTACCGAAAGTATTCAAGCTGTAACTCCGATATCTGCTATTTTTCTTGCGCCGCGAAGTTTTGCACTTCTCGAGGGACGATTTTTCAAAATTTCCTCATCGCTTGCTAAAATTGGTTTTTTTGTCAAAAGCTCCAACACCCTGCCGCCGCACACACACTGTATTTGTTCTTTTTTGCACCTGCAAGGCAGTGAATACTTTTTAAAAAAATTTTTTGTCAACCTGTCTTCTAAAGAGTGAAAACTTATCACACTTATTATACCACCTAAAGATAATAAAGTAAGCACATCATTAAGTGTATTTTCAAAATTTAACAACTCGCCGTTTACTTCTATTCTGATTGCCTGAAAAACGCGTGTGGCAGGGTGTATTGACGATTTTACATGGGGTGTTGATGAGCTGATTAAATTTGCTAATTGTAAAGTTGTGTTAATAGGGCGCGAGGTTGTAATTTTGCGCGCAATTCTTTTTGAAAAACGTTCTTCGCCGTATTTAGAAAAAATTTCAACTAATTTTTCTTCCCTGTATTCATTAACTACATCCCATGCGCATAATTTTTGCGATTTATCAAAACGCATATCTAAGGGCGCATCATTTTTAAAGCTGAAACCGCGCTCTTTTGCGGTTAATTGATAATACGAGGCACCTAAATCAAAAATTATCCCCGAGATTTTTTCAATTTCAAGCTCCTCTAAAATATTTTTTAATTCGGCGTAGCTT
>JAJQDG010000182.1 GCA_021202305.1 Candidatus Gastranaerophilales bacterium | reverse complement strand
CCTGTGCATATTAATTTTGATTTTTTACGGCATCCTCCCGAACATTTATATTTTTTCATATAGTTCATTAATTTATATTATCGGAATTGCGTTTTATTTTTTTGTTTGATAAATTTTAAAGGGATGAAATTTGTAAAAAATAATACAGCGCTTATATTTTTGCTTATTTTTGCTCTGGCTTGCCTTTGTCTTTCTGCCGGACATTATTCAAACCTTTATGCAGATATTGGGCGTGAAATGTATTATCCGGTTGAAATATTAAACGGCAAGGTTTTATACAAAAATTTATTTTGTATTTACGCCCCGTTTTCTTACCTTTTTAATGCCCTTTTATTTAAAATTTTTGGAGCAAAGCTTTGCGTTTTATACACATCCGGCATTTTTTGCGGATTTTTAATTGTTCTTTTTTCATATAAATCGGCAAAAAGATTTCTGCCCCCGTTTGCAGCATTTTCTGTAGGTTTTTTTGTTTGTGCAACAGGATGTCTTTCAACGAGGATTTTTAATTTTACGCTGCCATATTCTTATGCAATGTTATACGGCACCTCAGCTTTTTTGATTTCACTTTATTTTCTTATTAAATACATCGATACGAATACACCTAAAAATCTTGCTATAGCGGCATTTTTTGCAGGAATAGCAGTATCAAATAAATATGATTTTATATTATATTTAATTCCGTTTTTTATTGTATCTTACAAAACAAAACGCGTAAAATACGCCATAAAGCCGTTTTTAACCGCATTTTTAATTCCGTTTTTAATTTTATTTTTTCAGGGGGTCTCTTTTGATGATTTAATAAATGCTGTTGAAAATATTCAAAAATTCACATCGAGCGAAACTTTAAAAACTTTTTATATAACGCAGGGGGTTTATTATACAAGCAAATTGTGGGGGGTTTGGCTTCATGATTTTATTTGCTTTTTGCTACCCTTTTTATTAACGCTTGCAGGAGTTATTTTATTTGAAAAAAAACACGCATTTTTAGGAAGTTTTCTTACTTTGGCAGGTTTTTTAGCAGTTTTTGCATACGCAAATATATCCTGTTACCTTTTTATGACGTTTTTAGTTTTTCTATTATTTATTTTCTTTTTTAAAAAAAATACATGCGCCGAAAATGTATTTATAATAAGCGCCCTTTTAACCGCGCTTAAATCATTGTGGGGATTGTCGCACGGCAATTACGGGCTGTATTATACGGGGGTTATTTTCATTTCTTTTTTAATTCCGGCAAAACAAAAATTTATTGTAAACACCCTTGCTTTTATGATTTTAGGGGCAGGGATGAATTTCTTTATTTCAAATTTAATATCGATAAAAGAAAATAATACAAAAATAATAACAGATAAAGGTTTTATAAAAACTGATTTTGAACAGGCAAAATTAACAAATGAACTGTTGGGCTTTGTAAATAACATGCAGGAAGAAACCCCGTACGTTATGATATTCCCCGAAGGATTGAGTATAAATTTTTTGTCGCATAAAAAAACTTTGACGGACGGGCAGTATAATTCACTGATTCCGCTTTACATTCAAGAATCCGATGAAGAAAAAATAACGGAACACTACAGGCAAAATCCGCCTGAATATTTGATTTTATCCTCAACAGAAAATAAAGATTACGGTCATGGCAGCATTTGCGACACATTTGCCGGAAAATTTTGCAAATTTATTTATCAAAATTATCTTCCTTTTGAAAAAATCGAAGGAAAAATGCAAACATTTTTTATTTTTAAGCTAAAATAATTTACAGATATAAGGAATTTAGAATATGCAGAAGAAAGATTATTTAGATTTATATAATTTAACCGTTGAAGAACTCATAGAGAAAGCGTACAAAGTTACAAAAAAACATTTTAACATGGGAGTTGAATTTTGCTCAATAATCAGCGCAAAAACAGGTGCATGCCCTGAAGATTGCAAATATTGCGCGCAAAGCGTTAAAAGTCATGCCGAAATTAATGTACAGGCTATGATGAACCCTTCTGACATTGAAAAAGCCGCAAAAGATGCAAAAGAAAAAGGCGCCTCGCACTTTGGAATTGTAATTTCAGGCAAAACTCCTTCAAATGCCGACTTTGAAAAGCTACTTGAGGCGGTTAGAAGGGTTTCTGCAATAAAAGGCATGGAATGCTGCTGCAGCGCAGGCATACTTGATGAAAATCAAATGAAAGCTCTAAAAGATGCAGGATGTGTAAGATACAACCATAATATAAACACAAGCGAACAATTTTATGACAAAATCTGCACCACGCATTCTTTTAAAGACAGAATTAAAACAGCCGAACTTGCAAAAAAATGCGGCATAGGAAATTGCACCGGCGTTATTATCGGCATGGGCGAAACCAGAGAAGATAGAATTGATATGGCTTTAACTTTGAAAAAATTAAACCCGGAATCCGTTCCTATAAATATTCTGGATCCGATAAAAGGCACTGCGCTTGAAAATTGCACCGATAAAATTGATGAGGATGAGATAATAAAAACAATTTGTATTTTTAGAATAATCATGCCTGATGCAATTTTAAGATACGGCGGCGGGCGCCATGTGAGGTTGAGAAAAAATTATCAAAAATTAGGGATGATGGCAGGAATAAACGGATTAATTATAGGAAATTACCTCACAACTTTAGGCTGCAAACCCGAAGACGATTTTGAAATGATTGAAACACTCGGAATGCACAAAATATGATTTTTGATGATTTTAAAAACATAAATCTTTACGGTATAGATAAAGAAATTGCGGATTTTATTTTGAATATAAATCCGCGGATTGAAGAAGGCAGGTACGAAATAAATAAAATTGCCTGCATAAATATAGATATTTACAAGACAAGAAAAATTCCAAAACCTGAAGCTCACAAAAAACATATAGATATCCAGTTTTTAATAAAAGGCAGGGAAAAAGTTTTTGTAACGGATAAAACGGATTTAAAAGAAAGCGAAAAATACAATCCCGAAAAAGATGTAACGTTTTTTGAAATTCCAAAAAAAGAAATGAATACCATCTTGTTGACTGAAGGCAAGTTTCTTTTGCTGTATCCGACCGATGTGCATGCACCTTGTATTCAATATGATAGTGCAGAAGAAACGGTTAAA
>JAJQDG010000136.1 GCA_021202305.1 Candidatus Gastranaerophilales bacterium | reverse complement strand
ATTTTCTTGTATTTTCAAAAGATGACACCGGAAAATACGGCTTAAACGTTCAAGAAGCAAAAATTTTAGAAAAAGAAATTAAAAGACAAAATCTAAATGCAATTGTTAAAACCGGCGCGGATGAAATTCCGCTGGGGCTTATGCTCAAGGCGGTTGTTCAAGATATGCCGTTAAGAATAAAAATTTTATACGAGTTTGAAAATTCAGTAAATAAAATTTCAAAATACGAAGACATCCCCGTCAATACTTGCGTACAGGCACAAATTTCTCTAGGGGTGAAAAATGCCGTAATTGTTGATGAAAACCCCGATTTTATTTTATACATAAATAATTTTGAAAATATTCAGGGCGATTGCGTTTTTCAAGATGTAATTAATGATTATTCTGGCGTTTTGCCCGATTTTGATACCCCCTATATAATTGCCGATATAAATAACGCAAACGGCGCTGATAATATTCTGGCAGAAAAAATATCGGATAAAAAAATAGATGAAAATTTTCTCGGATACAGTGCCTATAATACTTCGGCAAACAGTATAGGAAGCGCGCTTGCACTTGGAATATGCACGTATCTTGCAAAAAAAGAAAACCTTTTTAATAAAAAAGCCTTTTTAAATCTTATTACAATAAGGTTTTTGGATGATTGGGGATATCAGGCGAATATTAGAAAAAATCTGAAAAAATGCGGATTTTCAGGTTTTAAACCTTATGAAGAAAAAATAAAAAACTTTACCGGTTTGAATTTTGAAGTAAAATATAGTCTGCCGTGGAATAGAACCTTTGAAATAGAAATAGAATTGGAGTAAAAATGGACATTAAATTTGAAAAATGGGAAGGACTCGGAAACGATTTTATAATTCTGGAAAATATTCAAGCTACACCTGATCTGGCAAAGAAACTGTGCGATAGAAATTTTGGAATAGGTGCAGACGGTATTTTCAGCGCAAAAAAAGACGAAAATGCGGATATTGCATGGGATTTTTATAACTCTGACGGTTCAATTGCCCAAATGTGCGGCAACGGCATAAGGTGTTTTGCAAAATATGCCTGTGAACACCGGCTTGTGGATAAAAAAATTTTTTCTGTCATGACAATGAAAGGAATAGTAATTCCTGAAATACTTGAAAACGGATACGTTAAAGTGAATATGGGAAAACCTGTTTTTAAGGCAGAAGAAATTCCCGTAAAAACAGATACTCCTCTTGATTTTGAAGTTGAAGGCTTTAGCGCATCAGCTGTCAGCATGGGAAATCCGCATTGTCTTATTTTTACAAATGAAGACGGGCGTTCTTTAGCGCGCACAATCGGACAAAAAATTGAAAATTCGCCGTTATTTCCCGAAAAAACGAATGTGGAATTTATCAATGTTTTGCATTTTAATAAAATTCTTGTCAATGTTTGGGAAAGAGGGTGCGGAATAACTCTTGCATGCGGAACAGGGGCGTGTGCTTCTGTTGTTGCGGGAGTAAAAAAAGGATTATTGGATAATAATGTTGAAGTTGAACTGCCGGGCGGCTCATTATTTATTGAATATAAAGACGGCTCAAATGTTTACATGACAGGCAGTGCAAGAAAGGTTTTTGAAGGAATATACAAAAATTAATACGTGCTTGTATCAAAAATGTGTTTATGATAGCCTGAAATGAGGTTAATCTATATTTTTAAGGAAAATGAAATGGGAAAATACGAATTGTTGTCGGCAATAAAGCCAAATCTTGATAATGATGAAGCAGACAAAGTTGTTGCTAAAATTGAAGATGTCATCCGCGGTTTTGGCGGCAGCGTTACCGATACCGAGAAAATGGGAAGAAAAAAATCAGCTTATGATATTCAAGGTTACAGGGACGGTTATTTTGTAGTACAAAAAATGACTCTGCCCGAAGATAA
Organism: Candidatus Gastranaerophilales bacterium; assembly: GCA_021202305.1. GTDB lineage: Bacteria > Cyanobacteriota > Vampirovibrionia > Gastranaerophilales > Gastranaerophilaceae > Galligastranaerophilus_A. The sequence goes on along the minus strand of JAJQDG010000136.1, from coordinate 1,228 downwards.
AGTTGTTGATTTTAAAAGACAGCTCCGCTTAAATGAAAACATTATAAGAACAGTTTTTACTAAAATCAAAAAGGCATAATATATGACACTTGCACGAATTGTTGTAACAGGGAAAGTTGTCAAAAACCCTGAAAAAAGATTTACTCAAAGCAACCTTGCCGTAACAAGCCTTATCGTCGATATTAACCAGCAGGATGAAACTCTGGTGCGCGTCAGTGCTGTCGGCAATGTCGCAGATAAAGCGGCAGAAGTCGTTTCAATGGGTGATACCGTTATTGTAGATGGCAGACTTCAAATGGAAACGGTTAAAACTTCAAGCGGTAAAGACAGAAAAGTTGCTTCAATAAATGCTTCTAATATAGAAAAAATTTCATCCGGCTCAGATTCATCCGCGCCAAAATCCCAAACGGCACCTTCAAAAGAACAGGTAGTGCAGTTTTCAACGGAAGAAATTGCGGAAGATTTGATTGACCCCGATGAAATTCCGTTTTAATGTGTAGAAAAAAAGGAAAATAAAAATGGCAAAAGATTTAAAAAACGATAAAAAAAAGAAAACCTGCGGTTTTTGTGCCGATAAGGTTGAAACTATTGATTACAAAGATACTTCTAAATTGAAAAGATTTCTTTCGGAAGCAGGTAAAATTCTTCCAAGACGCATTACAGGCACCTGCGCACTTCATCAAAGAAAACTTTCAAGTGCCGTTAAAAAGGCAAGAGAGGCTTCTCTCATAGCATACGTTTTTGAAAATTAATAATGAGCCTGCAGGAGAAATTTTAATTTTTAAAGCAGGCTCCAAAATACTTTTATAATAATAGCGGCTTAAAGTTTGCCGCTATTTTTATCGGCTAAGCTTGCGAAAAATTTTAATTTTAGAGTAAACTCAAGCTCAAAGTATTTAAAAACTACATCCAATCATTTGCAAATGCTTTTTTCTTGTGCATTACGCATTTATAGCATTTTTCAGTGTCCAGGCTTATTTTCTTTGAACAATTTTCAATTAAATACCCGCTTCTTGCCCTGAAGTCGTTGCATAGTATCGGGCATGAAAACACCCCTTTAGCGGTTACAATTCTTGAATTTTTACAGTCCAGCATAACAGGGTCAACTTCCTCATTTTCAAGCTGCCTGAAAGTTTGAGGGTTAGAATCAAAGTACGGTGTTATTTTTAAATTTATACGTCCGATTTCAAAACCAAATTTTTTACATAATTCATAAAAACCTTCAAAT
>JAJQDG010000070.1 GCA_021202305.1 Candidatus Gastranaerophilales bacterium | reverse complement strand
AAAAAAACTCCCTTTTAATAAGGGAGTAAATCTATAATAGGAAGGGAAGGTTAGGAAGTTAGGTTATGTGTTGGTTTGATTAAGTTTCTTAAATATCTCGTTTGTTTTGAATGCTCATCGCTTACATTTATATAAAGTATTCTTAGTATATAAAATTGCAATACTGAGTATATATTGTTACAAAACTTAATAATCGCTTAATGCCAAATTTTTTAAAGCAGCGGCAAACAATGTTCCGCTTTAAAACAAAAACTGTCGCGGCATTAAAACAACTTGCAAAAAAATTACCAAAAAAGAAAGATGTATGAAAAAAATAAAATTTTTCTCCGCGAAGCCGGTGTGGAGGTCGGGTGGATGACACACGACCGTAACACTACGGCGTGCGAAGCCGGTGCTGATACGGGCGGTGTCGATGAGACCCGCACGTGAAGCACTACGGCGTGCGAAGCACTCACGGAGTATCCAGCCGGTGCGCGAAGCCGGCGTAGGGTCGCCCGCGGGAAAGTTGCCGGTGGCAAGTTTTTGCGAGAAGTAAGAGGCTGGAGTGTCGAAGGCGTTGAGCCTTCGACACGTAATGCCGTTTAACGCGGGAATGAGCTTATCGGCTGCACCGAACGCTCCAGCTCCCGCGGCGAGGAACAAGCAGCCCCGATACGTAACGTAACGCCGGCAATTGGTAGCGCTGTATATTGAACTAGACCCGTAACAATTGCGGCATGCGGAGCCGGTGCTGATGAAGCACTGCGGCAAGCCGCAAACTCATCTGCTTCACAAAACTGCATAATAAGCCCGCCTGAAATTATATTGACAAGGAGCAATTTCATATACTAAAATCAAATCATAGTAATTGAAAGAATTTAACCATGATTATAGAAGAAATTTTGGAACTTGCAGTTCAAAAGAAAGCGTCCGATATACATATAAGCTCTTATCTTCCCCCTGTTATAAGAATAGACGGCGAACTGGTCAGAACAAATCTGCCGGTTTTATCTCCTGAAGATGTCGAAACTCTCCTTTTTCCGATTTTAACAAATGAACAAAGAAGAACATTGGAACAAACCTGGGAATTAGACTTTGGCTACGGGCTTCACGGGCTTGGACGTTTCAGGGTTAATATATACCGCGACAAAAGCAACTATGCTGCGGCATTCAGAACGGTAAATTCCACCCCGCCTACATTTGAAAGTTTGGGGCTGCCGCCTGTTGTAAAAACTACTGCCGATAAACCGAGAGGGCTTATTCTGGTAACAGGTCCTACAGGTTCGGGTAAATCAACAACGCTTGCTGCTATGATTGACTATATAAATTCTATGCGTGCGGAACATATTATTACAATAGAGGATCCTATTGAATTTGTGCATACTTCTAAAAAAAGCATTGTTCACCAGAGGGAATTGGGGCAGGATACAAGAAGTATGACGAACGCATTAAGAAGTGCGCTGCGCGAAGATCCTGATGTTATTCTGGTTGGTGAAATGAGAGATTTGGAAACAATTTCGCTTGCCCTGACCGCTGCTGAAACGGGACACCTTGTTATGGGTACACTGCACACTTCATCTGCCGCACAGACAATTGACCGTATCGTGGACGTTTTTCCGGAAGGTCAGCAGCAGCAAATTCGTTTGCAGCTTTCAAACAGCTTGATAGCAGTATTTTCGCAAACGCTGCTTCCAAAATTGGCGCCTGACGGCTTTACAAAAAAAGGACGCGCCATGGCGCAGGAAATTATGCTTGTTACAAGCGCAATTGCAAACCTTATCCGCGAGCAAAAAACCTCTCAAATATATTCATCGCTCCAAACCGGTGCTTCAATGGGCATGCAGACATTAGATATGTCGCTTCAAGCGCTTGTTGCCGCCAAAAAAGTGGAATTATCGGATGCGCTTTCAAAATCGCAGCATCCCGATGACCTCAAACGCATGCTTGGTATGGGTTAAAGTTTTATAAACAGAGTTTGCGGAAAAATTAAAATCTTTTGCGAAGCCGGTGCGCGAAGCCGGTGTGGAGGTCGGGTGGATGACACACGACCGTAACACTACGGCGAGCAGCGAAGCCGGTGCCGATACGGGCGGTGTCGATGAGACCCGCACGTGAAGCACTACGGCAGGCGGGAGCGGAAGCGCATGCCCTGACAGGGCAAAAGCTCATTCCTGTATTTTTTGGGTTTTTCTGCATCCACAATACTTAATCTTTTTAGCTTTACAAAAAATTTGTTCCTGTTAGAATTAGTTTATAAATGTCCTTGTCGCCGGAAGGGCATTTTTAATTGGCTAAAAACATGAAGGAGAGCTTCAATGGGTATTAAAGGTAAAAACGACAGAATGGTTGTTCTTGCTTGCGAAGATTGTAAAGAAAGAAATTACACGACTACGAAAAACAAAAAAACTTTAAAAGAAAGAATGGAACTCAAAAAATTCTGCTCAAGATGTAATAAACACACTGTACACAAAGAAACAAAATAACTTTAGGATGTGCCCTGCGTCCTTAGTTCAGTTGGTAGAACGTCGGTCTCCAAAACCGGATGTCGAGGGTTCGAGTCCTTCAGGGCGCGGTTTTTGAAAAAGGGAAGAAAATGGCAAACACGCAAAATAACAAAAATAGCTTCAAAGACGGGCTTATATCTTATTTTAAAGGTGTTCGTTCCGAGTGGGGAAAAGTAACCTGGCCTGAAAAAAATCAAATCATCTTTGAAACGGGTCTGGTTGCGATTGTTGTTTTTCTGTTTACGGTTATAGTTTTCCTTTTGGATAAAATTTTTGGATATCTGTTGGGATTAATCGCAAGGTAGGAAAAAATGTCTGATAACGAAGAAAATATTACAAATGAACCTCAAAATGCCGATGAGGAATCTAAAGTAAAAGATGCTTCTCCCAAAAAGCGCTGGTACGTTGTTCATACATATTCGGGACACGAAAACAAGGTGAAAGTAAATCTTGAAAAACGTATTGAATATATGAATATGGGCGAGAAGATTTTTAGGGTGGAAGTTCCTCAAAAAACAATAACTCAGGTTAAAGGCGGCAAAAAAACCGAAAGAGAAGAAAAAATCTTTCCCGGATATGTTCTGGTTGAAATGATTATGGACGACGATTCATGGTATGTTGTGCGCCACACGGCGGGGGTTACAAAATTTGTCGGCTCCTCTAAAAAACCGATTCCGGCTAAAGATTCCGAGATTAAGAAAATTATTCACAGAGGCGCTTCAAGTGTTCAAAAAATCGAGCTTGATGTTAAAGTTGGCGATAAAGTCCGCATTGTATCAGGACCTTTTGCAGAATTTATCGGTGATATATCAGAAGTTTATCCCGATAAATCAAAACTCAGAGCAATGGTTTCAATTTTTGGACGTGAAACGCCTGTTGAGCTTGAATACAAACAAATACAAAAAGTATAGTGGAAGGACATTAAAAGTCTGCTAATACCACGGAAAGGAAGAAAATAATGGCACCAACAAACAAAAAAGTTACCGGAAAAATTAAACTTCAAATTGAAGCCGGAAAAGCAAATCCGTCGCCGCCCGTGGGTCCTGCATTAGGGCAAAAGGGCGTCAACATAATGGATTTTTGCAAACAGTTCAACGAAAGAACGTCTTCTATGGCAGGGTATATCATTCCTGTCGTTATTGATGTTTACGAGGATAGAAGTTTTACATTCGTTACAAAATCACCTCCGGCAGCTGTTTTAATTAAAAAAGCAATAAGCTTAAATAAAGGTTCGGCCGAACCGAATAAAACAAAAGTCGGGCAGATAACACATGCCCAGCTTGAAGAAATTGCAAAAACAAAAATGCAAGACCTTAATGCAACAAGCCTGGATGCCGCAGTTAAAATGATTGCAGGCTCGGCGCGTTCAATGGGTGTTACCGTTGTTGATTAATCGTCGGGAGGCAATTTTTTGCCGTTAAATACCGCAAAAAGGAGATAAAATGTCAAAACTAACAAAAAAACAGAAAAAAATACAAGAACTTATGGAAGGCTTCACGCAACCCACCAGCGCTTCTTGTGCAATAGAAATGCTTCAAAAAGTTGCAGGTGAAACTGCTAAATTTGATGAAACGGTAGAATGCCACATGAGATTGGGCATTGAAGTTAAGCATGCAGATCAGCAGGTTAGAAGCACAACCGTTTTGCCTGCAGGCTTAGGTAAAACCGTTCGCGTATGCGTAATTGCAAAAGCAGATAAAGCTCAAATAGCAAAAGAAGCAGGTGCGGATGAGGCGGGCGCTGAAGATATTATTGAAAAAATTCAAAACGGCTGGTTTGAATTTGATACATTAATTGCAACTCCTGATATGATGGCGCCTTTAGGAAAATTGGGGCGTATCTTGGGGCCTAAAGGCTTAATGCCAAACCCTAAAACAGGAACGGTTACACCGGATGTTGCAAAAGCTGTTAAAGATGCAAAAGCGGGCAAGGTTGAATTTAGAGCCGATAAACAGGGGATGATACACGTGCCTTTGGGCAAAATTAAATTTTCAAAAGAAGATTTAATGAAAAACTATTCTACGCTTGCTGATGCGGTTATTAAGGCAAAACCCGCAAGTGCAAAGGGTACCTATATAAAATCCGCTTACCTTTCAACAACGATGGGGCCGGGGATTAAGCTGGACACGAAAAATATTGCTCTTGAAATCAAGGAATATATTGAATAATTGTTTGAAAAGGTTGAAAATTCAATAAAGGAAAGTACGGAGTATAAAAAACTTTGCTCCGTACTTTTTAACATCTTTGAATGGTTTTATACTAAATTTTGTTTCGGAATTTTGAGCCATTTTGAAAGGAAATTTGTTAAATATTTGTTTGTCGGCTTCATGAACACCGTTTTTTCCTATATTGTATACGCATTTTTTGTTACAATAACGGGACATGCAACGTTTTCACTCGGGATATCTTACATAATAGGTATTCTTTTTAATTTTCAAACCACAGGCAGAATTGTTTTTAAAAACAAAAATAATAAGCTTATTTTAAAATTCTTTTTATCGTATCTGATTACGTTTTTTATTAACCGTTATGCGCTTGATACGCTCGTAAATACCATAGGAGTTGATAAATACCTCTCTCAAGCAATTTTGGTTTTTCCTATTGCAATGATTTCTTTTCTGATTTTGAAATATTTTGTTTTTAGCAAAACTTCAAAATAAAATGCGTTTTGAGGATGCCTAAAAATCCAAAAAATACAGGAATGAGCTTTTGCCCTGTCAGGGCATGCGCTTCCGCTCCCGCCTGCCGTAGTGCTTCACGTGCGGGTGTATCCACCTGCCCGCACCGGTAATCTGCCGGTCAAAATCTCTGATTTTGCTACTGGCTGGATACTCCGTGAGTATACCGGCTTTGCAGCTCCGCCGTAGTGTTACGGCCGGGTGTCATCCACCCGACCTCCACACCGGCTTCGCAAAAGATTTTAATTTTTCCGCAAACTTTTTAAAAATTAAAGAAATTACATGCTTTTTTGCGGATTTCTAAGGCGCAGATGAAGTTCCCTAAGCTGTTCTTCGCTTGCACTTTCGGGCGCATTTGACATAAGATCTTTTGCCTGGCTGTTTTTTGGAAATGCAATCACATCCCTTATTGAAGTGCTGCGCGTTAAAAGTGCAACAAGCCTGTCTAAACCAATAGCCAAACCGCCATGGGGAGGTGTGCCGTATTGAAAAGCCTGTACAAGAAAATCAAATTTTTCCTTAATATCTTCATCTGTAAGCCCCAAAGCCCTAAATACGCGCTTTTGAACTTCGCTGTCATGTATTCTGATTGAACCGCCGCCTAATTCGCAGCCGTTATAAATAATATCATACGCAATGGATTTAACATGACCTTTATCATTTTCCAGTTTATCCAAATCTTCAACCGCAGGCATTGTAAAAGGATGATGAACCGAAACAAAGCGGTTATCTTCCATTGAATACTCAAAAAGCGGAAAATCAACAACCCAGAGAAGATCATGTTTTGATTTATCTATTAAACCTAATTTTTCGCCAAAATAAAGCCTGAAACGTCCGAGAACGTCAAATACAATTTTTGGAACATCCGCAACAAAAAAGACGATATCTCCCTTTTGAGCCTGCGCGCGGTTTTGAATTTCCTGTATTTGTTCTTCGTTTAAAAATTTAAACACGGGCGATTTTACGCTGCCATCTTGCATATATGTAACCCATGCAAGCCCTTTTGCGCCGAATTTTATTGCAAGATTTCTGACGTCATCCATTTCTTTTCTTGAATAATGGGCAATATTCGGAATTTTTATTGCACGAACGGTGCCGCCGTTTGAAATAACCGCTTTAAAAGCTTCAAAGGTTGAAGCTTCCATAATATCGGTAACATCAAACAACTCCAGACCAAAACGCGTATCCGGTTTATCAGAGCCGAATCTATCCATGGCTTCTTTCCAGCTAAGGCGCTTAAAAGGCGGATTAACTTCAACACCTGCGGCTTTAAATGCCTCTTTAATAAGACCCTCTGTCATTTTAATGACATCATCCTGCTCAACAAAGCTCATTTCAATATCCACCTGAGTAAATTCAGGCTGTCTGTCGGCACGCAAATCTTCATCACGAAAGCATTTTGCAATTTGGTAATATTTCTCAATTCCTCCGACCATTAAAAGCTGCTTAAAAACTTGCGGAGACTGCGGAAGCGCATAAAATTTACCGTCATGAATTCTGCTTGGAACCAGATAATCTCTGGCACCTTCAGGAGTGGTTTTAATCAAAATCGGCGTTTCTATTTCAAGAAAATCAAGGGAGTTCATGTAATTTCTTATCGCGCTTACAATTTTATGCCTCAAAATCAGATTATTCAGCATTTTTTCGGTACGCAAATCAAGATATCTGTATTTAAGACGAATATCTTCAGACACGGTTTCATCGTCTAAAACAAAAGGAAGCGTTTTTGAAGCGGATAAAATTTTGATTTCGGACGGATACATTTCAATTGTACCTGTTTTAAGTTTTTCATTTAATGTATCATCAGGACGTTTTGAAATTTTGCCTTTTACCTGAACTACATACTCTGTTTTTAACTTTTGAAAAGTTTCATAGACTTCAGGGTTTATCTTAGGGTCTGCCACAATTTGAAAAAGTCCGGATCTGTCGCGCAATTCAACAAAAATAATGCCGCCTAAATCTCTTATTGTAGAAGTCCAGCCCGCTAAGACAGCTTCATTGCCTATCGAGTTTTCATTAACTTCCGTGCAATTTTGTTTTTTATATGCTAATTCCATTTTGCTTCCTTTTAATAACGAAATACTGCATAATTTTATAATAAAAAAACAATTTGACCAAACTTTTTTTTTAATATACCATTTTGACTGGTAAACAAGGAGTATTAACACGAAATGGCATTAAAAAATTTTTTATTCACCTCGGAATCTGTTACGGAAGGACATCCGGATAAAGTTTGCGACCAAATATCGGACGCTATCTTAGATGAATTTTTAACACAGGACTCTTCTTCGCGCGTTGCTGCGGAAACAAGCGCAACAACGGGTATGGTTCTTGTTGCGGGGGAAATATCCTCCTCCTGTTATGTTGATATTCCTGCCGTAGTCAGAGATACTATCAAAAGAATAGGCTATAAAGGTGAAGAAGGCGGCGGGTTTGATTATAAAACCTGTGCCGTTTTAACAAGTATTGATGAGCAATCTGCGGATATTGCGGGCGGTGTAAATAAAGCTCTTGAAAACAGAAATGAAACCGGTGCAACCTCAAATAAAGAAACAGATGATCTTGGCGCCGGCGATCAGGGAATTATGTTTGGTTTTGCCTGCAACGAAACGCCCGAATATATGCCTTTGCCTATTTCTCTGGCGCACAAACTTGCTTTTAGACTTGCACAGGTCAGAAAAGAACACCTTGTCAACTATTTAAGACCGGATGGCAAAACTCAGGTTACGGTTGAATATAAAAACGGAAAACCGTTAAGAATAGATACTATCGTTATTTCTACCCAGCATGACCCTGAAATTAACGGAATATCCGATAATAAACAAATTCAGTCAATTATAAAAAACGATATGACAGAGCTTGTAATTAATGAGGTTTTTAAAAGTGAAAAAATTAAGCCTGATTCAAGTACAAAATATTACATTAACCCTTCAGGCAGGTTTGTAATAGGCGGTCCTTTAGGAGATGCGGGACTCACGGGAAGAAAAATTATAGTTGATACTTACGGCGGATATGCGCGCCACGGCGGCGGGGCGTTTTCAGGCAAAGACCCGACGAAAGTTGACCGTTCGGCGGCGTATGCTGCAAGGTGGGTTGCAAAAAATATTGTAGCTGCCGGTTTAGCAGAAAAGTGCGAAATAGAGCTTGCCTATGCAATAGGCAAGGCTGAACCCGTTTCTGTTCTTGTTGATACATTCGGCACAGGAAAAATTGAGGATGAAATTCTTTCTCAAATTGTAAGCGAAAATTTTGACCTGCGCCCGAGAGCAATAATACGTCAATTCGAGCTTAGGGAATTACCTTCTAAAAACGGCGGTAAATTTTATCAAAAGCTTGCTGCATACGGGCATATGGGCAGAACAGATTTCTTTGTCCCCTGGGAAGAAACTCAAATGGCAGAAAAACTAAAAATTCTGGCAGAGGAAAAATTTTCTCTTGCTTAAAAAGTTTGAATAGCGGTATTATCCGCCATAAAATCTGCAAAACGGAAAACTTTTCCTGTCTGAAGGTTAAGCTGTTGAGTCTGTAAAGAAATTAAAATTTTTCCCGTAAACTTTTAATAGAAAGTTTTCTTAAATCAAATGCAATAAGAGCCGCGCCGATTAGCCCTGCATAATTTTTCAGCGCACACAATTTGACAGAGGTTTTTGTCGTTACAGTATAGCTGTTTACATAATTTTCAATAAATTCAACATCTGCAAACTGCACCATAGAACCTGAAAGCGCTATAATTTCCGTATCAAAAATATTATTAAGCCCTAAAATGCCCTGTGCAATATATTCGTTCCAGATTTTTACGGCATTTTGTGAATTTTTATCACCGTTTTTCGCATTTTCAATTATTTCATAAGTTGAAATGCCATCCCCCGTCAAATCTTTATACGTTAGTTTTAAACCGTTTCCGCTTGCATAAATTTCAAAACAATCCCAGGCGCCGCATGTGCATTTGCGCTTTTTATCGGTTGACATTTTAAAGTGCATTTCGCCCGCTGCACCGTTTTTTCCTTTTAAAAGAGTTCCGTTGATTATAATCCCGGAACCGACGCCGGTACCAAGGGTTAAAACGATACAATTGTTTTTTCCCTTGCCTGCACCCATTTTATATTCAGCCCATGCTGCACAATTTGCGTCATTTTCAATAAAAATATCTTTTTTGGAAAGTTCTTTAAAATTAATATCTGCGTACCCTGAAGGTAAATTTGCGGTTGAACTTAAAATTTTATTGTTTTCAAGATTTACGGCTCCCGCTGTTGCAATGCCTATTGTATCAACATCATATTGATTTATAATTTGAATTAATTTATCTTCTATTTCTTTTGAAGTTTTTGGAGTATTTTCTTTTTTTACACCGCCTTCAATTTCTCCGTTTTCATTGACAGCCGCGTGAAAAATTTTTGTTCCGCCTATATCTATGCCAAGTACATTTTTCTTCATATCAAACCTTCTTTGAATTTTTCTATAATTTTGTGCGGTCTTGTAACGGCAGAACCTATTACAACTGCATGTGCACCTAATTCAAAAGCACGAATTACGTCATTTTTTGACCAGATTTTTCCTTCCAGAATGCAGGGGCAATTTAAGTTTTTAACGCATTTTTGCAAAAGTTCAAAATCAGGGCAATCGGGCATATTTTCAGTATCTTTAGTGTAGCCGCTTAATGTTGTTGAAATAATATCAACACCTGAATTATAAGCATTTTTGGCATCTTCAAAAGCTGCAATATCCCCCATTGCGAGCTTTTTTTGAGCATGTATTTCAGATATAATTTCTTTTATTTTAGTATTTCTTAATGTCGCATCAAATGCAACAATATCGGCGCCTGATTTTGCAACTATTTTTGCATCTTCAGGCGAGGGCGTTATATAAACCAGTTCTTTATAGTTTTTCGGAATTATATTTGGTTTTGTTATCCCGATTATTACAATTTCTTTATATTTTTTGCGCACATATTTAATATCTCTGTCGCCTGCAAGGCGCAAAGTATCAATTTTGCCCAGAGAAACAACCGTGTCAATTAAAGCCTGCATAGCTTTTTTGTCATGCAATGGTTCATTTTTTGCACTTTGAACCGAAATTATTAATTTGTTCTTGATTTTTTCCAAAACTTCCATAACGTAAAAATTATACATCAAATTGACCATGATTTTTATTTTTAAGTTATACTAGAATAAAAAAAGTGAAAATAAGGGTATTATAAAATGGCTGTTAAAATTGAAAACTTAGAGAATAACGCAATTAAATTTGATATTACTATTGATGCTCAGGACGCAGAAAAGGCTTATAAATCTGCTGTTTCAAAGTTTGGAAAAAATGCTTCAATCCCCGGCTTCAGAAAAGGCAAGGCGCCTTCAAACGTTGTTGAAAAGTATGTAGGAAAAGAAAGAATTAAAGTACAGGTTGTGGAAGATTTATTTCCTCCGGAAATACGTAAAGCGATATCGGAAAATAAGCTGGAGCTTGCAATTCAGCCTGCAATCGAATCTTTTAGTTTTGAAGTCGGCAAAGATTTAACAATAGTTGCAAGGGCAGAATTGAAACCGCCTGTTGAACTCGGACAGTATAAAAACTTGGATATAGAATATCAAGAGTATAAAGCCCCTGATAATGCGCTTGATCTTGAAATTGAGGCTGTCAGAACACGTTTTTCCACACTTGAAACAATCAAAGAGGACAGGGAAGCAACCGATAAAGATATTGCGGTTATTGACTTTGAAGGTTTTGTGAATAATGAGCCGATTGAAAGAGGTCAGGGAAAAGCCTATGCGCTTGATTTGGGACATTCAAACTTTATCCCCGGGTTTGCGGAAGGAATTTTAGGACACAAAAAAGGCGAAGAATTTACAATTGATGTAACTTTCCCCGAAGATTACGGCGAAGAAAAACTAAAAGGTGCAAAAGCACAGTTTAAAATCAATTTAATAAAAATCCGTCAGAGGATACTGCCTGAATTGAATGATGAATTTGCAAAAAAAGTCGGCAATTTTGAAAGCGTTGATGCACTTAAAAAAGATATTGCCGTTTATATAGAAAATTCCACTAAAAATGAAAATGAAAAACGCAAAATGGAAACAATTTTTAATAAAGTAATCGGAGAGGCAAAAGTAAACATCCAGGAAACAATGATAGCAAGGGAAATTGAAGCTGTCTTTGCGGAAACTAAACAAGCGGCAGAACAGCAAGGGCAAGATTGGGATAAAATCGTTGCCGCACAAGGCATGCCCGTCATTCAACAGCAGGCAAGAGATGAAGCTGTGCGCAGAATTAAAAATTCTCTTATTATTGAAAAAATTGCAAAATCTGAAGGGATAAAAATTGAGCAGGCTGATATAGTTGAACAGGTATCAGCTATTGCAAATGCTTACAAAACTTCTCCGCAGGAAATTTTGAAAGAAGTTGCAAGAAATAACCACTTTTTCACTGCAATTACCCAGCAGGCAGCAATTAAAAAAGTGAATGATATTCTCTTGCAGAATAACAAATTTATTGCAAAATAAGTATAATGTACTTAGAAAGGAACCTTAATTAAATGAGTTTTGTACCTGTAGTAATTGAACAATCTTCGCGCGGCGAAAGGTCTTTTGATATATTTTCCCGCCTTTTAAGAGAGCGCATCATTTTTTTGGGTACTCCCATTGATGATATGATTGCAAATCTTGTAGTTGCGCAGCTTCTGCTTTTGGACTCTGAAAACCCTGAAAAGGATATTATGTTATACATAAACTCCCCGGGCGGCTCTGTTACTGCAGGATTTGCGATATATGATACAATGCAGCATATAAGATCTGATGTTTCGACAATTTGCCTGGGGCAGGCGGCTTCAATGGGGGCGTTTTTGCTTTCATCAGGTACAAAGGGCAAACGTCTTGCACTTCCGCATTCAAGAGTCCTTATTCACCAGCCCTTAGGCGGCGCTCAAGGGCAGGCAACGGATATTGAAATTCAGGCAGCCGAAATTATCAGAATTAAAAAATCCTTAAATGAAATTCTTTCTCAAAATACGGGACAATCCTTGAAAAAAATCGAAAAGGATACGGACAGAGATTATATCATGACGCCGGAAGAAGCCCTTGAATACGGCATGATAGACCGTATAGTAACAATGGATGCCCAATAAAGGTCAAAAGGAGTATTGCAATGTCAAAAGCGGATGATCCGAATTTAAAGTGTTCATTTTGCGGTAAAACTCAGGATCAGGTTAAAAAATTGATTGCAGGACCTGATGTGTGCATTTGCGATGAGTGCATTGAGCTATGCAATGAAATTTTAGATGAAGAACTCTTTAATATAAAACAAGATGAAAGAGTTTCAGATATTGAGCATGCGGCTGATTCCGTACCAAAACCTCAAGAAATAAAAGCATTCTTAGATGAACATATCGTAGGGCAGGATGATGCCAAAAAAGTGCTTGCGGTTGCCGTATATAATCATTATAAAAGAATTGCTCATAATACATCAGAAAAAACAGATAACGATGTTGAAATTCAAAAATCAAATATTTTGCTTGTAGGTCCTACGGGTTCCGGAAAAACTCTTTTGGCGCAGACCCTTGCAAAAATGCTCAACGTGCCTTTTGCGGTTGCTGATGCAACCACCTTAACAGAAGCCGGTTATGTCGGGGATGACGTTGAAAATATACTTTTAAGGCTTTATCAAGCGGCTGATTATGACGCCAAAAAAGCCGAACGTGGAATTATCTATATTGATGAAATAGATAAAATTGCCCGTAAATCCGAAAACCCTTCAATTACAAGGGATGTATCAGGCGAAGGTGTGCAGCAGGCGCTTTTAAAAATGATTGAAGGCACTCTGGCAAACGTTCCCCCGCAGGGCGGAAGAAAACACCCTCATCAAGAATTTATTCAAATAGATACTTCAAATATTTTATTTATTGTAGGCGGCGCATTTGTCGGTTTGGAAAAAATTGTCGAACATCGCTGCGGCGAAGGCATGGCAATTGGTTTTGGTTCAACGCCTGTAAGCCAAAAAGAAAAAGAACTCCAGATGCAAAAAATGTTAAAGAAATTGCAGCCTGATGATTTATTAAAATTCGGGCTTATTCCGGAGTTTATCGGCAGAATTCCGGTTTATACGGTTTTAGACCCGCTTGATGAAAATGCCCTGAAAATGATTTTAACAGGCCCTAAAAATGCAATAGTTAAGCAATATCAGTGCTTGATGAAAATGGATGATGTTGATTTAAAATTTGACGATGAGGCTATTGAGCTTATTGCAAAAGAAGCCCTAAAGCGCAAAACAGGCGCAAGAGCGTTAAGGTCTATTGTTGAAGAATTAATGATAGATATTATGTATGATGTTCCGTCTAATTCAGAAATAAAAACATTCACGGTTACGGCAGATTTAGTCAGAAAAAAGTGCAATGTTGCAGAAATAATTCAGCTTCCGATTAAACATGAAGAAACCGCTGAAGATATAGCATAATTTTGGTGCTTTTTTGCATTAATATTGCCCGTATTCCGTTCAGGAATAATTTTAATGCCGCGCCGGCGGGTAAATTTGCGCTATAAACTGAGTTCAAGGTAATTTTTTAATGCAAGTTTCCAGTTTCTCAGCATTTTTCCGTTATCCAAGACGGAATATTTCGGGCGGAGAGCTTTTTGCGGAAACTCCGCCGATGTACAGGGAACAAGATTAACGCTTAAATTTGCATACTTAAAAATAGTTTTTGCAAATTCATACCGGCTGACCGGTTTTCCGCCCCCTGAAAGATGATATATGCCGTATGGTTTATCTGTTAATTTTATAAGTGCCGCTGCTAAATCCATTGTCCAGGTGGGCGTTCCTATTTGATCATTTACAACTTTTATTACGGGATTATTTTTCATGGAAAGTATGCTGTCTACAAAATTTTTTCCGTGCGTTCCGTACAGCCAGCTTGTTCTTGCTATGTAGAATTTTTTGCAATATTTTAAAACCGCTTTTTCGCCTGAAAGTTTTGTTTTCCCGTATACATTAAGCGGATTCGGCTTATCTAAAGGAAAATACGGGGCGCATTTTGCACCGTCAAATACGTAATCCGTTGAAATATAAATTAAGGGAATACAAAATTCAAAAGCAGCTTTTGCAATATTTTCGGTTCCTTCTGCATTAACAAGAAAGGCTAAATCTTTTTCATATTCTGCCTTTTCAACATTTGTATATGCTGCAAGATGAATAATCATATCAGGTTTTGAATTTTTGAAAAAATTAAAAACTTTATTTTTATCCGTAATATCAAGCGTTTCTTTATCTGTTTCAATTAAATCATGCCCCAAATCTTCAAGAGTCGGGCATAAATCCTGTCCTAACATGCCGCAAGCGCCTGTTATTAATATTTTCAAAGCAAATCCTCCTCACTTGTTTCAGATATTTGAAGCGCTTTCTTATCTTTATTGCTTAAAATCGGTTCAAAATTTAATTCCCAGTCTATTTTTATATCTTTATCATTCCATGCAATTGTCATTTCATCTTTTGGAGAATAACGTCCCGAAACTTTGTATATAACTTCTGCCCAATCGCTTAATGCAATAAAGCCATGGGCAAAACCTTGAGGCAGGTAGAGCATGTATTTGTTTTCTTCATTCAGCTCATATTTTACCCATTTTAAAAAGGTTGGGGAGTTTTTTCTTATATCAACGGCAACATCCAAAATCTTTCCTTTTACACAGCTTACAAGTTTTGCCTGAGCGTTTGGATTTTTTTGATAATGCAAGCCGCGAAGAACACCAAAAGAAGATTTAGAACGGTTATCCTGATTAAAATCATCTTTTATGCCGAAAGCGGAGAAATCTTCTTTTTTATACATTTCAAGAAAAAACCCCCTGTCGTCGTTAAAAACTTGCGGCTTAACAAGAACAACATCTTTTATTTTTGTATTTTCAAATTCAAACGGCATACAATAAAGTATACTGTTAAAATT
>JAJQDG010000223.1 GCA_021202305.1 Candidatus Gastranaerophilales bacterium | reverse complement strand
CTTTAAAGGAATTAATTCTCTTAAAAATTGTTTTAGAATTACATCTCCGAAACTCGAGGACGTCGAAAAAATCATCAATCTTGTTGTACCCAAGCCGCTTTTTGTATTTGATTTAGACGGCGTAGTTTTTGATGTGAAAGATTCTTATCGTCTTGCAATTAAAAAAACGTTTGAGCATTTTGCAAAAATTCCCTGCGACGAAAAAGAAATTCAGCTTGCAAAAAATAAAGGCGGACTGTCAAACGACTGGGATTTAACTGCATATCTGATTGAAAAAAGCGGCCGCAAAGCGGATTACAATGAACTTGTTGAAGTTTTTCAAAATTATTTCTATCGCGAAGGAAAAGGCGGGTTTATTGACAATGAAAAGCTGGTTTTTGATGCCGAATTTTTTGAAAAACTTACAAAATTCGCCGATTGCGCCGTATTTACGGGGCGCCCGCGCGCTGAAGCCTTTTATTCACTTGAAAAATTTAATATAAAAAAATACTTTTCTTATTTTGTATGCAATGAAGACGTTGAGGGCAATTATAAGCCAAGCCCCTATGGTTTAAATAAAATTAAACAGCATTGTCCGCACAAAGAAATTTTATATTTCGGCGATACAATTGATGATATTATTGCAGGGAAAAGTGCCGGTGTAAAAACTTTTGGAGTAATTCTCCCCGGGGCAGTTGCGGCGGATATAACGTCCGGACTTTTAATTGAGCAAGGGGCATTTGAAATCATAAAAAATAAAAACGATATTTTGGAGAAAATTTATGCAAATAGTTGAAAAAATAAGAAACACAAAAGAAACTCAAATTTCCTTAAAATTTAACCCTAAAGGAAGGGGAATTTATAAAATTTCAACAGGATTTTCTTTTCTTAACCACATGCTGGAACAATTTGCATACCATGGTTTATTTGATGTTGAATTAAGCGCGCTTTCGCTTGATAACGATATGCACCATATTACAGAAGATATTGCAATTGTTTTGGGCGGTGCTTTTTTAGAATCTCTGGGTGATAAAAAAGGAATTGTGCGCTATTCAAATGTAATTTTACCAATGGATGATGCGCTTGTTCTTTGCGCGGTTGATATCTCGGGGCGCGGGTTTTGTAAAACCGATTTTAATATAACGGATGAAAAAACCTCGGATTTTGAAACGGTTTTACTGCCGCATTTTTATAATTCATTCGCAACGAATGCGCTTTTAACGCTGCACATAAAACAACTTGAAGGACAAGATACACATCATATAATTGAGTGTTCCTTCAAGGCGCTGGCAAAGGCGCTTAAATCTGCAATTCAGATCGACCCCGATAGAAATTGTGTACCGTCCACAAAGGCAATTTTATAAATTCATTGGTTTTGTTTTAGTTATAGAACTGAAAAGCAAAATTCAAGAACAGGAAGGTTTGATCACATGCCATTAACAACAGATTTCTGCTGCACCCCGAATTGCGGCTGCCGGAGGGAATACAAACGGCAGCTCAAAAATAATCAAACAGAGAATACAAATAAAATAAGCGATTCAATTGTAAGTAAAGAAGCTTCAACCGGCGCAAGCGCAATTGCTTTTACGGGAATTATGCTTCACCGGAAGCACGCTGAAGAAAGCGCACAGACAAAACAACAGAAAGCGCAGGAGGCTGAAGCAATCAAAAATGAATTAAAGGCTCTTACTCCGGAATGCAAATTTCAATTTATGAGAGCTCTTAGCATTATAGGAAGTGACGGTTATATTAATAACACCCTTAAATATACCACCACTGACGGTCGCGAGGAATCTGTAGTGCGTGAAGCAGATGAACCCGTTGATTGGGATGATTATTACCGTAATTTACTTACCAGAACAAAAACATTTGATACCAACGGCAAATTGCTTCAAGAAACAAAAATGGTAGGTCACCGTCCAACAAGTTTGGAAATTATTAACTACGAAAGCAACACAAAAACAAGGTTTATTAACGGTGGTCATTTGAACCAATATTATGAAGGGTACAGCTATGACCCTGAAACAGGTATCGAGAAGGCTGACAAATATTATGGACTGTCAGATAGTGATGCACCAGAGCTTATTTATTATTATGAAGATTATGAAAATTCGCCCGAGAATGGCATTACAACGGGGAAAACTTATGTTTTTAAAAAGGGCAAATTAAAGCGGTATTGCGAAGGGTGAAACACCAAAGATGAAAATATGAAACGGCAGAAAAAAATTTGATTTAATAGCAAAGCCGATGCGCGGGAGCGGGAGCGTCGGGGCGGTCAGCCCCTCGCGTAACGTTACACCGGCGATTGATAACACTACGGCTTAAACCGCACAGGATGAAAAGATTATTGATAAAAACGACTATTGGCTAATCGAGAATAACCCCTTAACAAAAATAGGCGTTTTCCCGTATTTAGGCAGATAAATAAGCCCTGTGTGTACAAATATTATTAACCGGTAAAACGAAACGGCATTCAGCCATATTGCTCAATTGAAAGTTTCAACAGGTAAATTATCCTTGCACAAGGCTCTATTATACGCCAATCGGCGTTATAACGTTTTATTAATTTAAGGTAAATTATCCTTGCGCAAGGCTCTATTATATGCCGCCTGCGCCAATATGTAATAAATAAAAAATGCGCTTGGCGCGATTCGAACGCGCGACCTATCCCTTAAAAGGGGAGTGCTCTACCTGCTGAGCTACAAGCGCAAAACTATTATTCTGACATAACGTCAATTATATATTTAATTTTCAATTTTTCCTGCGCCTATGACCAAAGTGCTTTTTTTGTCTATAGTATGCCGCCTTATCAATAGCCAAGCTATAAAGCCGTAAGCCATGCGCAATTTCCCCATTAGGATACCAAGAACAAAATTTTCAGTCAACAAAATTTTAAATTACCGTTAAGGTTAGTTCAATTTTTTACTTGAAGTGCGCATACTTTTTGTATGAAAATCATTTTTACATTTTTTTCGCTTATTCTATTCAGTTTGCAGCCTGTATATTCCATACAAAGCGTATCGAATTATTTTAACGAATTTTATCTTGAATATTTAGAGGCAAGTAAAATTGATTTTAAAAACAGAATCGTACTTGTTTTTTTACATGAAATTTCAAACTATAAAATTGTACTAATCCAAAAA
>JAJQDG010000043.1 GCA_021202305.1 Candidatus Gastranaerophilales bacterium | reverse complement strand
TTAATTCTTCTTTTTTTTCATCTGAATCAAGCCTTACATCAACTCTGTCCTGATAAAATTTAGTACCCGCGAAATATTCGATTTCGCGCGACAAATTTGCAAGGGTTTTGCCTGTTTTTGCAACAGCTTCTAAAATAAGCAAATTGGCATAAATTCCGTCCTTTTCTGATATATGCCTTCCTGTTGAAAGCCCGCCCGAATCTTCGCCGCCTAAAATAGTTTTATTCATACGCATTTTTTCGCCTATCCATTTAAAACCGACAGGCACTTCAATAACAGGAATATTTAACTTTGCGGCAACATTATCAACTATTTGGCTTACACCTGTTGTTTTAACCACGGCGCCTTCTTCGCCTTTATTTTTCAAATATTTTAACAAAATTGCCATGATAATATTTGGCGAAACATAATTTCCTTCTTCATCTATAACGCCGTATCTGTCTGCATCTCCGTCATTTGCAAGAGTAATAAATCCGCTTTTTGTATGTTTTAAATTTTTAAAGACGGGTTCCGGTAAAAAGCCGCCGAAATCGGGGTCATACTTATTATTATATATTTCAAAATCAATGTTATTGCGTTTTAAAATTTCGTCAAAATAACCTATAGAAGCACTAAAAAGCCCGTCGTATATAATTTTTGGCGGATTAGATTTTATTGCTTCAAAGTCAATAAGTTTTTCAATTGCACTGAAATATGCAAAAGAAAAATCTTTTTTTAATATTGAACCGTCTTTTTCTTCAAGCGTAAAAATATTTTCTTCAATCAAGGTTTCAATTTTGCGCGTTATTTCGCTTGTAGCGGGCCCCCCGTAATTTGGAATAAACTTAATGCCCATATATTCTTTGGGGTTATGAGATGCGGTAAACATAATTGCACCCGATGAGTTTTCCGTTATACAGGCTGTGTATGCAATAACAGGCGTTGGAACAACACGCGAAGATAACAAAACTTCAAAACCGAAATTTGCCAATATTTTGGCGGATTGTTCAGCGTATTTATCCGCGTTATACCTGCCGTCATAGCCGATTATTATTTTTCCGCTTCCTAAATATTGCGCTATGGCAAGAGTTATTGTCTTTACGGTATCTTCCGTGAAAGTTTTATTTATAATGCCTCTGTATCCGTCTGTTCCGAATTTAATTTTGTTATTCATTTTTTTACCTGTTTGAACTAAAATATTTATATGAACGATTATATAAAAAAAATAATTTATTTAGGACCTGATGGTTCAAATTCACAGTTTGCATGTAAGCTTTTTATGCAAAAAACAGGGATAAAAGCAGTTGGGCAGGGTGTTTCCACTATAACTAAAGCAATTGAAATACTTGATTTGGATCCCGATAATTCGCTTGCAATTTTACCTGTTGAAAATTCTATAGAAGGGGTTGTTCGCGAAACGGTCGATAACCTTGTGAAAACAAATCCCGAAGTTTTTATACAGGCGGAAATTTCCCTTCCTATTTGTCATTGTTTGGTTTCAACCGGTACAAAAGAAGAAATCAAAACAATAGCCTCCATAAATCAGGCAATAGCACAATGCAGGGGATATATTACCAAAAATTTTAAATCCGATATAGGAATTCTTTTATACAGTTCAACATCGGGCGCAGCACAGTTTGCGAAAGAAAAGGGCGGTCAATATGCTGCAATTGCTTCTGAATTATGCGCAGAAATATACGGTTTAAATATACTTGAAAAAAATATTAATGATGTAAAAGATAATAAAACGCGTTTTATAGCCGCCTGTAAAAAAAAGCTGGATTTCGGGGAAAACAGCCGCACCTCAATTGCATTTACCGTTGATAATAAGCCGGGGGCGCTGTTAAATGTGCTTGAAATTTTTAAAAAACATGAATTGAATTTAATTTATCTTGAAAGCCGCCCCTCAAAGAAAAAACTGGGTGAATACATTTTTTATGCGGATATCGACAGAGGTTTTGAAAATATAAAAGATACGCTTGAAGAAATTAAAGTAAATTGCACATTCACAAGGCTTCTGGGTTCTTATTCGGTTTTATGATATGAACAAAAAAGAAATCATAGAACTTTTAAAAAATAATGACAAAGAGCTTTTTTCAAGGGCAAATGATGCAAGAAAAAAATACACAGGCGATGGGATCCACCTTAGAGGGCTGATTGAATTTTCCAATATTTGCAAAAGAAACTGTCTTTATTGCGGGCTGCAATCATCTAATAAAAATATCACCAGATATAGAATGAGCGAAGATGAAATTATAACAGCCGCTAAAAACTGCACATGTAAGACTATTGTTTTGCAATCAGGCGAAGATGATTTTTTTACAACTTCAAAACTGTGCAAAATTATTGAGAAAATAAAAGAAAATGATGTTGCCCTGACACTAAGTATCGGCGAGCGCTCTTACAGCGATTATAAGGAATTTTATAAGGCGGGGGCGGACAGATATTTATTAAGAATTGAAACCACGGATAAAAATTTGTATAAAAAAATGCACCCCAAAGCAAGTTTTGAAAACAGAAAAAAGTGCCTGTATAATTTAAAAGAACTGGGATATGAAACAGGAACGGGTTCTCTTGTCGGCTTGCCCGAACAAACAATTGATTCTCTTGCTGATGATATTCTTTTTTATAAAAAGCTTGATGCCGACATGGTTGGCATAGGGCCTTTTATTCCGCACCCCGATACACCGTTAAAAGGCAAGTTACAGACTGCAAATTTTGAATTGGCGCTCAGGATGATGTCAATAACAAGAATTTTATTAAAGGATATCAATATTCCGGCAACAAGCGCTATGGAAACAATTAATCCAAACGGGCGGATAATTGCTCTGAATGCGGGAGCAAACGTTATTATGCCAAACGCAACACCGTTAAAATACCGCGCAAAATATGAAATTTATCCGAATAAAATTTGTACGGACGAACAACCTGAAAAATGCGATATTTGCATTAAAAGCAAAATTGCTTCAATTGGAAGATATGTAAGCGAAGATAAGGGATTTAGAACAAAAAACAATTAAATCCGAAGAACGGATTTAAAACAAAAAATAAGTTTTTTATGGAGCGGGAGACGAGGATCGAACTCGCGACATCTTCCTTGGCAAGGAAGCATTCTACCACTGAATTACTCCCGCAGATACAGTTAATGATACCTGTTCAAAAA
>JAJQDG010000001.1 GCA_021202305.1 Candidatus Gastranaerophilales bacterium | reverse complement strand
AAAAAAGGCGGTTTTAACCGCCTTTAATTAGTATTTCAAAATAGTTTTTTAATCATCGCTGTCGATTATTTTCCCGACAACATAAGTTCCCAGTGCAAGTACGCCTGCTGCAACTGCTGCAATTGCTTTTGTTTTGCCTGAAGAATTTTTAATTGCATCTGTAGCGGCTTTTAAAATCCCTGTGCCTTCGGTTTTGGACGCTACGCCTTTTGCAACGCTTACTGCGGTTGCAATTCCTGCACCTGCTGCTGCACTTAAAGTTGTGCCGGTTACAACGCCGAGTGCCGATTTTACTTTTGACCAGCCCGATGTTTCCGTGCCTGTTGCTTCAGCTATAAAATCATCAGCGGAATTTGTGCTGTAAAGTGCGCCGATTATGGGAATTGAGCTTTTAACGCCCGTTGTATAAGCTGAATCTGCACTTTCGCTAATAGAGCTTACAATTGTTGAACCTGTTGCATCCAAATATTTTTCCTGCAAAAGTGTTTTAATTTCATTTTCCGTATATCCTGAATAATACGAATTCGATGCCATATCTTCGTATAAGTCGTCATATTTGTCCATAGCAGCGTCCGTTCTTCCTTGTTCAAGAAGATATTCTATTGCCTGGCACTGTTGAGCAAAGCTTGAAGATGACACCGTGCTTTTATTTGAATAAGAGTTTGATGTTGCACTAATTTCATAACTGTTTTCAATGCTGTCTTTTACTGTATCTACATAAGCATCAGAATAAAGACCGCCCGAATAACTTGTTCCGTAGCTCGTTATACCGTTTAAGCCGGTATACTGACTTGTAATTGTTGAAATACCCATAACAAACTTCCTTCCGAAATACTAATTAATACTAACCTTACATTGATATAAAAACTTTTTATCTTAAAATATTGACATGCAATATTTATTTTCTTAATATTTGTTTACAATTACGGTAAATGTTTGTTACAATATATGCAAGAGAATAACTATAATGTATGATATGGTTGAGGAGTTACAATGTTTGATATCAATGAATTTTTGACAAAAGTATCAAAAGTGAAATATTCTGATGTTCACCTGGCGCTTGGAAAACGTCCCAGTATAAGGATGTCCGGCGAAATTATAAAAATTGATCAGCCGCCTTTAAATCAGGATGATTTTGATGCAATCATGCAGACCATTCTTCACAAAGATCTTTTACCCAGATTAAAAGAAGCCATGGATTTAGACTTTGCATACGAACTTAAGGGTGTTTCAAGATACAGGGTTAATTACTGCAAAGAAATAGGCGAACCCAAGCTTGTAATGAGGCGTATTCCTTACGATATTCCAACTTTTTCGGATTTAAAGCTGCCGCCTTCCATTAAACATTTTACCGAATTTAACAACGGCATTCTTCTGGTAACAGGTGCGACCGGCTCAGGTAAATCCACCACCATTGCTTCTTTGCTTGAAACAATAAACAAAACCCAAAAAAAACATATTATTACCATTGAAGACCCTATTGAATTTATGTATACGGACAAAAACTGTATTATGACTCAAAGAGCTGTCGGTATTGATGTTTTGAATTTTCAATCAGGAATTAAATATGCCCTGAGGCAGGATCCTGATATTATAGTTGTGGGTGAAATAAGAGACAGAGAAACCGTAGAAGCTGCAATACAGGCAGCCGAAACAGGACACTTTGTTTTATCTACGCTTCATACAAATTCTGCAACACAAACAATAAACAGGGTTGTGGGGCTGTTTGCATCCGAACAGAAAGAATTTATCAGAAAGCGTTTAAGCGTTGCACTGAAAGGTACAATTGCGCAAAAATTAATCAGAAAAAAAGACGGCGGGCTTGCCCCTGCACTTGAAATTATGTCTACAACACCCGCCATTGCAGATTACATTGCTAAAGATAAAATCGGTGAAATTGACCAGCTTATAGCAAGGTCAAATCAAGAACTGCTGCAATCAATGAATACGGCTATTTTCAGCTTGTATTCATCCGGTCAGATAGATAAAGAAATAGCAGTTGAATCAAGCGATAACCCGAACGAATTGCAGCAAATGATGAGAGGCGTATATCGCGGCACGCCCGATTCTGATGGCGAAGCTTTAATATAAAAGGAGAAAAATATATGGCGCCGTTTCCGGAAGCAGAGGATATGACAATTAAAAGGCTGTATGTTGCCTTAAAAAGAAATGATGTGCAGCTTTTACAAATGGGTGCGCATAAGTTGCATGAAAAATTTCACACGGGACATAAGTTTGAACTGTTGGATGACCTCAGGCAGATATTAACATATATTGAAGCCGAAAACAGTTTTGTTCCGAATGATGTGAAAGAATTGCTGACAAAAACGATAAATGATATTTTAAACGGCAAAATCCATGAAAATGCAAATAGTGACGAACTTTTTTTAGAAGATGAAAACGAAATTCAAAAAAGTGAAAATTTTGCCCGGGTTCAGGAAAATGAGCCTGAAAATATTATTTTTACGCCTAAAGAAACAGATAATGCCGCTAATGAAAATACACAGGAAGAAAAACCGCAAGCGAAAGATTATTCAAATAGTGCAATAGAAAAAACTGCACCGAATAATGAAACACAAACCATTCAAACAACCCTTGATTTTTATCCGGAGCAAAATAATCAATCATCTGAAGAACATGCGCAAAATAAGCCCGTTCCCGTGCAGGTGATACATCCGGAAGAAAGCAATGAAATGCTTGCAGAATCTGCCAAAAATAATGAAAATCAAGCCATGAATATAGTACAAAACAGTTATGTTCAAAATGATGAAATTCAACCAAATACTGTTTTGCCCCAAGCCGGTGAAAATCAAACAGGAGATAATTCCATGCAGGATAATGTTTCGCAAAATAACGAAGTTCAACCGGCTCAAGATACAATTAATACCGAAGCCGAACAAAATAATGAAATTCAAAATAACACTGCGGAAAATATTGCCGGAGAAAAACAGACCGGATATATTTTTACGGAAAAAGAACCTTGTCTAGACAATGTCGCTGTTTTTTACGATGATAAAGCGTCTTTTATTGATTATATAAAAAATAAACAATACAGAAGCGAATTTAATGCTTTTTCACTGGGCAAAGATGCTTCCCCGCTTGAAAACGCCGCTGCGGTTAAAAATATTGCCGATATCCAGACTGATGAAATCGGCGAAATTTTAAAAATGCTCAATAT
>JAJQDG010000225.1 GCA_021202305.1 Candidatus Gastranaerophilales bacterium | reverse complement strand
ATACAAAAGTTGTCAGAGAAGTAAAATCAAGTGAAGGTGAAGCCGCACAGGGCGATAGGACTTATGAAGCGGCTGATAATGCATTGCAGGCAAAAGACCTAAAAAAACAAAGTGATATAGATAGAATGATAAAAGACCATGGGTTTTGCGGTGCTGATAATGAACAAGACGTCAGAGAAGTACTTGAAAAAATGTATGATGATTTAGATATTGATATTAATCCTGATAGTGTGCAAAATATATACGCGTATGAAAGAGAAATCAAATTGCAATTTGATGATGGTACATCGATTCGTTATAATCGTCAAAATGCAAAAATGTCTGTTACCGGCAAGGTTAGAAATAAAATTAAAGAAACAACCCGGGTCATTTATAATGAGGACGGCTCGAAAATAAAAAGGCTAAATCTTGCAGGTAATGGTGAAGATCAAACCGTATTAACATACAATTCAAATAATCAATTAATAAAAAAAGAAATTTTATCAAACTCTGACGGGACTTTGCCCGCAAAATACACATACACATACGATTATACTGACAATGGGGTAATTCAAACCAGAAAATACAGAGAAATAGGCATTACAACAACCCAAACGCTTGACGATGATTTGCAGCCTGTCGGAAGCATTGAAATTGTTCAAGATATTGATATTCCTCAAGCTACTGTAGACAATTTAGAAAACCATGTAGAATCTCAGTATGTATTGGCTTCGGAAGATACTTCCTTTTTTGGCGGACATTATCTTGAAACATATGCAGGGCTGAAAGACGGCGATGTAATTGAATTGACTACATCTAACGGAGGGAAGGTTAATGGACTTGTCGAAATTTCAAATGCAGATGGAGCTGATGTTATTGCAATAAGATACCAATTAGGCGGAGATGAAAGTACGCTACCCGATCTGTATGAATTAAAGTTGACCGACAATACGGCAAATGTAAATATAACACGCGACGGCACAGAAATCAATAATGGTTTAACGGTATTTGACCAAGAATATAAAATAACTAATCAAAATACGGGTGAGATTACGATAAGCGAAGATTCCATTCCAAAAAGCGTTGTAAGTGAGAGACAATATCAAAAAATGTTTAACCAATTAAGACAAAACGGGTTGGATGAAAACAATTCTTGCGTTATAACACAGATAAATGATAGCGGATCAACCGCACAGGTTGCATATTTTTCCACAGTCTGCGAAACACTTTCAACCGGCGAAGAAGTAAAAATATACTGGCGTCTTCCTGAAAAAGGCATTACCGTATACCCTGTGGCTGAAAATTCCTTGCCAAGCATAGTAAAATCCTTTTTTGGCATAACAACAGATTAGTAAAATTATGGTATAATAAATCAAAGAAAGGCAAAATATGATTGATAAAATTGGTTTTATGGGTAATGAATACCGATTCGATGAAAATTCTCAAAAAATCCCTTCTGTTTCAAATAAAAATCCACACGATGAATTTATCAAAAGCAGAACCAAGGTTTCAAATCAAAATACGCATAATGAACATATGAAAACTAAAAACAAAAAACAAGATATAATAATAAGTAATATTTTATCAATGTATGATTTTTCAAGTATAGCAAAAGGAATTATAAAAAACGGGCGGTATGTCTTTGACCGCGGATTTGTCGGTTTAAATACAAAAAATGGTGCAGATAATGTGGTTTTAGTTATTCAAAATGATGAAACTCTTAACTCAAAGCGATACGAATGCACCCGAGATGAATTTTTTGAAATAATGAAAGCATTAGAATTAAGTAAAAAAGCTAAAGATTCTTCTGTTGCAGAAGAACGTCTTGCTCTTTTAGAAAGTTTGCATGAAAAATTGACGGAAGAAACGGGCGCAGCCGAAGAAAAATTGCAAACTCAAGACGAAAAACCAACTGAAGAAACTGTTGCAGCTGAAGAAGAAGATGAGGAAGAAGAATTGCAAGCTCAAGACGAAAAATTAATGTATGGAATATAAGCCTTAATAAACAGATTATCTTTTATTTTTAAAATTATAGAGCGGTTTTATCCTTTTTTCTACGGCAGCGGCAGGTTCTATGCAGTTTTCTATTTTTTTTGAATTTTTATACGCTTGCGGTGCTTCATCAATAGTTTTTGGGCTTATGCATGTTGTATAAATTCCTTGCATTGATTTTTGATATTCGTCCAGACTGATATCTTCTTTTGCCTGCATGCGGGATAATTTTCTGCCGGCACCATGCGGAGCGGAATTATTCCAATCCGAATTTCCTTTACCGTATGCAATTAAGGCGCCGTCTTTCATATTTAAGGGAATTATAATTTTTTGTCCTTTTTCGGCTTCAATTGCGCCTTTTCTTATAATGCCATTCTTATCAATATAATTGTGCATGCTTTCAAAAGAGCTTATTTTTTTCCAGCCCATTTTTTCAATAATTGTGTCTGTTATTGCTTGCCTGTTTGCTTTGGCATATTCTTGTACCGTTTTTATATCGCTTAAATATTTCTTTGCCTCATCTCCCGTTAAATAGGACAATTCTTTTATTCCATAGGGGTTTTGCCTTTGTGCCTTATTCAGATATTTTTCTGCTGTCTGTCTTCCTAAGTTTCTTGAACCGGTGTGTACAATTAAATATTTTTTTCCGGAAGAATCACAATCAATTTCAATAAAATGGTTGCCGCCGCCCAGTGTTCCAATATGTCCAAGCGTATTTTCTTCATTTTCTCGGCAAACAACGTCCAATTCCTCTCTTAAATTTTCAGAAATTGCCTTAGAGATGTACGCAGGTTCTTTTTTGTTATTTGAAATGAAATTTCTTATTACACTGTCAAGTTTTGCAAAATCTATACTGCCTTTTGTGTCAATTTCCGTACAAAGTATGCCGCAACCTATGTCGGTGCCTATTATTGCGGGTATAATTTCACCTTTTATACCAATTGGTGAAGTAAATCCTACAACCGTGTTTTTTCCGGCATGGGCATCCGGCATAATTCTTACAGGCAAATCTTGAAACACGGGGTGCGAACATATCGTTTTTATTTGTTCGGCGGTCGTTTTATCTATATCATCGGTATAAACTTTTGCTTTTGTTTTAGTGCCTTCAATTGTAAGTGTTGGGGTCTCCCCCCCCTTAAAAGAGGCGCTTTTAAGGGGAATATTATATGAATTGACGCTCTTTATCATCACAAACCTTCATTTTTACTATTTGATAAAAACAAAAAAT
>JAJQDG010000054.1 GCA_021202305.1 Candidatus Gastranaerophilales bacterium | reverse complement strand
TGATTATGTCTTTTTCCCCACTTGTATAAATTATAACATCTTCAGAACAATTTAAATTTAACTTGCCTTTTTGTGTACTAAAAGTTTTACTATATCTATTATCAGTAAAGCAAAAAGTTAGTTCATAAGCAGAATAATCATTAATTAATTTTTTAATAGCAGCTTTCATAAAAATATCCCCATGTTTTGTATTTCTTTTTTCACTCCATGAATACCACAAAAGCAAGGCATGGGGGGTTTATAAATTAAAAAGTTTTTTATGAAAGGAAAAACCAATGCAAATTGATTATAAATTTTTACAAAAAATATGTGACATAATGAGGGATAACGAAAGTTTTTGTATTGATATAAACACCATTTATAAAGCACTTTATGACACATACGATACAAAAGCAGCAGATAAACTCACGGGGCATTTATATATTTTAGCAGATGAAGGCGATATAGAAGTCCTTTGCGGTGGTTCACTTAGCATTGACCTTAAAGGGCAAAGCGCTCTTATGCGCTTGACATCTAAAGGTTATGGACGGTGCAGCAGCATTGAATAAAATTTATGCAAACCAACTAATCTCAAACCGCTTGAACGTCAATCAAGGTATTATGTCCTGGTACGTTAAGGAATTAACCAAACTAACCCGCAAAATGACGGATGAAACCCAAAAAGAGCTTGTATCGATTTATAAAAAGCTATCCCCGCAAATTACTTTAGATGAAAGCATATCAAGCCAAGCAAGAATTGCATTAAATGAATTAAACAGGAGATACAATGAAAAGTTTTCAGATGAAGCAAAAGAGCTTGTACAAAAGCTTTTAACTAAAACTAATAAATATTCAAACTGGCAATTCACAAAAAGCTTAAAAGATATGCTGGGCGATAAGGCAAAGGGTTTTTCTCTTTCAGGCAGCGCCATATCCCCCGAAAAATCCGAAATAATGAAAGCGCTTTTATTTGATAACGTCAATTATATAAAATCAATCCAAAGTGAATATTTCACAGATATAACGGGCGCAGTAGCCCGCTCAATTGAAAACGGCGAAAGTTTAAAAGAATTTATTTCACAATTCAAAATAAAAGCTAAACATGTTGAACGCCGCGCCGAACTCATAGCGCAGGACCAAACCAGAAAAGCCTACAATTCAATCAATTTAAGAAACTTTCAAGATAGCGGCATTAAAAAATTCAAATGGCTGCACTCAGGCGGCTCAAGAGAGCCTAGAGAATGGCATAAAAACGTACTAGACAGGCAAATCTTCCCCCTTGATGAAGGCGCGCCCAATGAATACGGCAAAAAGCCCGATTTTATCTACCCCGGGCAATTGCCCTACTGTCATTGTGTCATGGCAGCAGTACTTGATTTTGAGGACAACAACACAATTGCAAAAGATGAATGGAAGGAACAAGACCACCCTAGAAAACAAAACGGACAATTTGGCAAGGGCGGCAGCAACAACAACAATAAAGAAGATAACACCCATAAAGATATAACCGAGTTAATGGGTGAAGAAATTGAAGGAGTAAAAGGGCAGGAAGCCATTAATGTACTATTAGAAAAGAAATCAGGACACGTAAAAGGAGCATTTGAACGCAAAGACATAGGAGCAATAGACCTTATATGGGGCGATGAAAATCGGGGCTTATGTCATATCATTAAAAGAAGAGAAGAACAAGGCATAAATACTAAAGATTTTGTTTCAAATTTAGCAGATGTAATAGAAAAAGGTCAACTTGTAAGAAAAAACGAACGCGGACGTTATGAAATTTTTCATAACGGAAAAATGGCAATTATAGAACCTGAATTAACAAATGGTAAATTAACTTTTTTACTCACTGCATACAAACGAAGAAAAGCATAAAAAAGATAGTGTTCAGAGCGGACGCTATCCCCGCTATTCTAAGATACAGCTGAAGCGACTTTCTGTATGTCGGAACACTATCTATACTCATTATACCACTTTTTACAAATTTTTAAACCCCATGTATCAAAACACGAAAGAAAACAATGTTAAAAGACAAACTATTTAACCGAACCGCGCAGGATAAAAAAATCATTGACAAAAATGACTTTTGGCTCATTGAAAACAACCCCTTAACAAAAATAGGCGTTTTCCCGTATTTAGGCAGACAAATAAGCCCCGAACTTAAAAAAGCTAACAAACTTTATTTTTATTTGTGCAATTTCAAAAAAATGAGGGCTTAAGAAGGGTTTTAAAAGCAGGCGACAACATAGATACAGCCTCAAGTGCTTTAAAAATTATAAAAACACAATAACAAAAGGCAATACAAGAAGAAACATAAACGACTTAGAAAAAGTCCTTACAAAAGCAGGATATAAGCCGTTTTTAAACCAAATAGACGATATAAACGCCGCTCAAGACCTGCAAAACAGCTTACCGACAGGCATAAATTTTTTAGGCGCAAACAATCTTCTTAAGGGTTTAACAGCCCTGGGGCTTAGAGGACAAAGAGCCTTAAACCGGTCTAACATCCCCGCTATCTATGAACAGCTTATACTTTCGCATCCTGAATTAAGAATACCTCTTTTGTACACAGGAACAAACATGATTTTAAACAGCGAAGAATAACCCCATTTTAAAACCTTGTATAATGAAATTAAAAGGGGGCTTAAAAAATGGCTTTACATACCTGGGAAGACGGTGAAAATATCTACGCTGAATACCTGAATGATAATGTAGATTATTTGCTTGATACAACAACTGTTAAAATTTTTGCATATTATGCATGAATATCTTACCGGTATTGGCGTAAAACGGCACATATAAGGTTTTTTGTCTGCGAAGTTTTAAATTATGCAATTAGTTAGCAATTTAACCGCAACCGGCATAATTTTTTGCTTGAAAACAGCTTGTAAAAAAGTTGCATTTTAGTTAAAATGAATGCAGACAATTTTAAGGAGAGATGTCCGAGCGGTTTAAGGTGCAGACCTGGAACGTCTGTGTGGGGCGTTAACTCCACCGTGGGTTCGAATCCCACTCTCTCCAGTCTATGACAATTTAATAAATTAATAAGATTAGAAAACGCGGAATGCGGTGTTATTGTTAGGTTTTCGCCGTCGAACAAAAGTTCGATTGTTAATAATTTCATCAGTTCCGCTTTTTCTTTAGGGGTTTGGCGCAAAAACAATGATTGCGCGTCTTTTGAAAGTTCGATTATTAAATTTGCATAGTCAATTAAAGTTCGATTG
>JAJQDG010000146.1 GCA_021202305.1 Candidatus Gastranaerophilales bacterium | reverse complement strand
TTTTTATAATCGTACCTTATTTCTTCTACTTTTATATTTAAGGGAAGAAAGTAATTTTTCAGTTTGGCTATAATCATAGCTTTATTAAAAATTAACTCCTGCATAACCTGAGGATTTTTAACCGTAACAAAAAGAGTTTGCCCTTTTATATTGTATGGAAATGAAAAATTGGCAAAACGCGCGCCGCAAACATCTTTCCAAAATGAGAATGCAACAGCCTTTTTAATTGAAAAAGAAACAGGAGATGTATTTTTACCAAAAACATTCTCTGATAATATATCGGAAATTTTTTCTATTTCTTTCAAGGGTAAATCCTCTATACGATATAAGCGGAATTGTATCAAGAAAAGTTCATTAAATCAATTAAACTTTTATGAAGCAGGCTTTTAGTCTGCACCTAAAAGCGAAAGGTGGCTGTTGTCATCATATATGACAATTTCATTTGAATTTATGGTTTTTTGAACATCAATAATTCTTTGATTTGAACTTCCAACCCAATGAAGTCTTTCATCTTTCAGTTCTTCTATAAATTCCCCGTCAATTAAGATATCAATGAAGGAAAGCGCCTCAAAATCTTTTATTTCTTCGTATAAATAACCGGTGTACAGCCAAATTGTTTTATTCGGAAAATTTTCCTTTGTTTTTTTAATAAGTCTTGCGACTTCTTCCCTGTTAAAGGGGTGCAAAGGGTCGCCCCCTGAAAATGTAATTCCCGAAACGTGTTTTTTGGAAAGCGCTTCAAAAAGTTCATCTTCTGCTGATTTATCAAATTCAATGCCGCCCGTAATATCCCAGGTTATCGGATTATGACAATTTTTACAGTGATGTGTACAGCCTGCAACCCACAAAACCGTCCTTAGACCTTCGCCGTTTAACATGTCGTCTTTGGTGATATTATGATATCTCATTACATGCTTACTCTGTCTTTAATTTCTTCCATTTTGGCTTCGTTTAATCTGGTGTCGCCTTTTACTCTTGAATATGAAAGATATCCGTTCATGCGCTCAATTTTAGTCAGGTTTTTAGAACCGCACTTAGGGCAAACATCCATCGCAAGTTCCTGATGCCCGCAGTCATCACAATATGCAAGCGAAAGATTAACACCTTCATAAAACCCGAAATCCATTGCGCGTTCTACAAGTGTTTCAATTGCTTTTGTATTGTATGAAATAGGATATTTTACATATTGAATTTTTCCGCCGTTTAAAAGATTCCAAAAACGTTTTTCAAGATCTTGTTTTTGAATAGGGGTAATATTTTCACTGACATGGCAATGAAAACTGTTTGAAACATATCCGCGGTCTGAAACATGTTCTACTATTCCGTATTTTTTACGGAACTGTTCAATTTGAAGCCCGCAGAGGCTTTCTGCCGGAGTTCCGTATATTGCGTAGAGATAGCCGTCTTGTTCTTTAAATTCATTGATTTTCTTATTGATATATTCCATAACCTCAAGCGCAAACTGCCCGTCCTGCGCAATTGATTTGCCGTTGTGGAGTTCTTGCAATTCATTTAATGCAGTAATGCCAAAAGATGCCGTGGCAGATTTCAAAGCGGGTTTTATTTTGTCATGAAAATTTAAGTGTCCGCCGTAAAATCCGCCCTCGCAAAAGGCAAGAGGATTAATTGAAGCGCGCAATTCACCCAGATAATCATACGTTCTTACATGGATTTTCCTGATTAATTCCAAATAATAATCAAGAACCTGATAAAAATCTTTTGATTCTTTTTTTGCTTTTGCATAAATCATGGGCAAATGAAGGCTGACAGCACCAATATTAAATCTTCCGACAAATACGGGTTCGTCATTTTCATCAGCAGGTTTCATGCCGCCTCTTTCATACCATGGCGATAAAAACGCACGGCAGCCCATAGGCGAAACAACTTTTTTGTATTTTTTATACATTGAAGCCACATATCCTTCGCCCGTTAATGAAAGCCAATCGGGGTACATTGCCTTTTTGGAACATTCGATGCCGGCTTCAAAAAGACTGTGCAGTTCCCCGCCCTTCCCGTGAAGTTCTTCATCATACAAAAAGACAATTTTAGGAAATAAAACCGGCTTTTTACATTCTTTTTTACCCTGCCCGTTCATCCTGATTTTCAGCATGGTCATGGTTGCCATTTTTTCATATTTGCCTTTTCCAAGACCGGTTGTAACGGTAATAAAGGGATAATCGCCTCTGGATGAAGCCACGGTATTAAATTTATATTCCCACCCTTGAAACCCTTGTTCAAAGTTGGTTTGAACATCTTTTACGGCTTCAATGCCGGCTTGCTCAAAACTAAGCCCCAGGCTTATATATCTTTCAAACTCTTTTTTATACGTTTTTTCAGCATACGGAGCTAAAATTTTATCAACTTCAGGTACCGTAAAACCGCCGTATTGCTGACTTGCCGCTGCCATTACAATATCGCCTATGACATCAAAAGCAACGTCCAAAGTTTTTGGCTCGTTATACCAGAGGTTGCCCATTTCAAATCCGCCCTTTAAAACGGAAGCTACATCAAAAAGGCAGCAGTTCATAGTATCGCGCCTTGCAGACATATCATGAATATAGATATATCCTTCTCTTATTGCCTGCAAGTCCTCAACGGTTAAAAAGAATTTTTTATAAAGCTCTTTATTCAATTGATTAAAAACAAGAGAACGTTTTGTTGAAACAAGAGCAGAATCAGAATTTGAATTTTCTTTGTCGCCTATATACATAATTTTTTGCGATTCCTGATAAACTTTATCAAGCATGGCAACAAAATCCTGTTTATAATTACGATAATTTCTATAACTCAAGGCAACATTAGGATTTACTTCTTCAAGAACACTTTCTACGATATTGTGCATATCAAGAATTTGTATCTCGTCTTTATTAAGCGAGATTACTTTTGAATTTACCAGATTACAAATAGTTTTTATTTCATTTTCGGTAAAAGTTATCATCATTCTTGCCGCAGATTTTTTAACGGCATTTACAACTTTTTGAACGTTATATTCTTCCTTTGTTCCGTCCTTTTTGATGATAAGTGTTGAAATTACGGGGCTTATAGGCATTTTAATAACATTACCCTGCGCAAAAACCGGCGGGGTAGCTTCTTTTGAAACATTGAAATTTTCCTTTGCCTGCGCTGTTTTATATTGAGTTTCCGAATAGTTTTGCATAATGCTGTAAGCTCCCTAAATTTAACCTCTGCTTATAATTTTAAAAAAAT
>JAJQDG010000226.1 GCA_021202305.1 Candidatus Gastranaerophilales bacterium | reverse complement strand
GCAAGGGCAAGTTTTGCGCTGCGCATGTGCGGGGTTTGTTCTCCTGCAAATGTTGAGCGCTTTGCACCGATTGTGCGCGCGGGTTTTTCTAAAGTAAATGCAGTTTTTGCATGGGGTTTGCATGCAGTTTCAGCCGGTACAAACGTCGAACGCTCCATGCCGCGCCTGCGCCGGGTTTTTACCAAGGTAAAAACAAATTTTAACTTTTTAATCCTCGTAAATATTTTGCAATTGACCATGGCTATATCCTTTTTTATAAATTTTATTGTTAACTTATAAAACAATATCTTAGTGTGTACACTAATATCTTAGCATACACACCAAGATTTTTCAATAAAATTTCTATGCAAATAAAATAAAAACATGATTAAAATAATGCTTAAAGAATTAATGTGGGAAAGAAACTTATCTGCGGTTGATATACAAAAGCAGACAGGTATTCATGCAACAACTATTTCTAAAATAATCAACGGGAAACATAAAAACTGCGGATTAGACACTGTGGACAAACTTTGTTCCGTTCTTAACTGTAAAATACAAGATTTATTGGTTTTTGAACATTGTAACAATCAGCAGCAAAACCAAAATTTAAACTAAAGACCAGCCGTATTCAAAAGATTTAATATTTAAATCCAAAAATTCGGGTTTTTTCATTGAAGAAACTTTTTCAAGCGCTTTTAAAACATTTTCTTTCATCAAAATTCCCGTCTTTTTAATTACTGCGCCGAGTACAACAATATTTAAAAGCAGTTTTTGATTTCCCCCGACAATTAAATCATTAAAGGGTTTAAAGAAATATTTTAAATCTCCTCTTTTTATATCTTCGCCTGTCATGGAAGAATCCGCAATAACTAAGCCCTCTTTTGAAATTCTGTTTTGAAATTTTTCAAGCGCCTGTTTTGAAAGAAAAATGCCAAAATCCCCTTCATCAAATATGGGAGAAGCAATTTCATCTTCTGATACAACCACATAACAATTTGCGCTCCCGCCGCGCATTTCTGCACCGTAACTGGGTATAAAAGTAGTGTTTTTTCCTTCCAAAATTGCGGCTTGCGAAATTATAGTTCCTAAAAATAAAACTCCCTGACCGCCAAAACCTGATACTATTATATTTTTTTGTTTATTATTCATATCTCTTACCTTTAAAAATCCCTAATTTATGCGTTTTAATCAGTTCATTTTCAATGTATTTTAATGATTCTACGGGAGTCATTTTCCACCCCGTAGGACATGCACACACAACTTCTACAAAACTAAAGCCTAAGCCTTCTAACTGGTTTTCAAAAGCCTGTTTTATTGCGCGCTTAGTTTGTATAACACTTTTTGGATTATATATTGCACATCTTTCAACATAACATGCTCCTTCGCAAAGGGCAACCATCTCGGAAACCCTCAGGGGAAAACCAAAATCTTTAGAGTTGCGCCCGTTTGTCGTTGTCGCGGTTTTTTGACCGATAACCGTTGTTGCGCTTGCCTGACCGCCTGTCATACCGAAATTTGTATTATTTATGCAAATTGTCGTAATATTTTCGCCTCGGCAGGCTGTGTGAATTGTTTCATTCATGCCGATTGTTGCGGCATCTCCGTCGCCTTGATAAGTAAATACAATTTTATCGGGTTTTGCGCGTTTTACTCCGGTTGCAACGCAGGGAGCGCGCCCATGAGAAGAACCGACAACATCTAAATCATAATATTTTTCAAGACAAATAGAACACCCGACCGATGCGACTGCAATTGTATTGCCTGAAACTTTAAGTTCATCCAAACACTCGGCTACAAGGCGCAAAACAATGCCATGCCCGCAGCCTGCACAAAATGTGTAATCATAATCGCTTTTTATTGTTTTTGGTCTTTGAAAAACAATGTTTTCTTTAGTTAATTCCGACATAATTTGTTATTTCCGTAACTTTCTTGATAATGTCGCCGGTTTTAATAATATCGCCGCCGGTTTTTGAAAGAATTTCAACAGGCACAGCGCAATTAATTGCCGCTTTTACATCCTGTGCCATTTGTCCTTCATTCATTTCAACATCAAGAACCATTTTTACATGTGATGCCCATTTATTTATTACCTTTTCAGGAAAAGGCCATAGGGTAATAGGGCGCACCATGCCGATTTTAACACCGTTTTCGCGCAATTTTAAAATTGCGCCTTTTGCGGTGCGTGCTACCGTGCCGAAAGAAGTTATCATTATTTCGGCATCTTCCATCATAAATTCTTCATATAAAACTTCATCTTCCTTAATTGTTTTATATTTTGCCTGCAATTTTCTGTTTAAAACCGGCAAATCATCCCCCGCCATATGAAGTGAAACAAGTTTTCTCGGAGGGCGCTTATTTTTGCCTTCGCCAACCCCCGATAATTCCCAGTCAGAAGAATCAATTTCTCCAAAATTATAATG
This sequence comes from Candidatus Gastranaerophilales bacterium, assembly GCA_021202305.1. Classification (GTDB taxonomy): domain Bacteria; phylum Cyanobacteriota; class Vampirovibrionia; order Gastranaerophilales; family Gastranaerophilaceae; genus Galligastranaerophilus_A. Next base: position 806 of record JAJQDG010000226.1, on the reverse strand, counting down.
TTTAAATTCGACAGGTTCCATCATCTGTCCTAAAAACCCGTCTGCAAGAAGCATTGCCGGATTTTTATATTTCCATGCCAGATGAAAAACTCTGTGAGTATATTCAACTGCTTCTTCTATTGTGGAGGGTGCAAGCACTATTGTGTGATAATCGCCGTTTCCGCCGCCTTTTGTTGCTTGAAAATAATCCCCTTGAGAAGCAGTAATATTTCCAAGCCCCGGCCCTGAGCGCATAACAGAAATTATAACCCCGGGAATTTCAGCTGTTGCCATAGCGGAAATTGCCTCCTGCATTAGGGCTATGGCGCAGGATGACGAGCTTGTCATGGCGCGCGTTCCTGTTGCACAGGCGCCTATAACCATATTAATGGCGGCAAGTTCAGATTCAGCGTTAATGTATGTTTTGCCAAGAGAAATCATTTCTTTGCTCATAAATTCGCCGATTTCGTTTTGCGGAGTAATAGGATATGCAAAATAGCATTGAAGCCCTGCATCCAGCGCAGCGCGGGCGATTGCAATGTTACCTTTAATTAAAACCTTTTCTCCCACTACTTTCTGACCTCTTTAATTGCAATGTCGGGACACATTATCGCACAAAGGGCGCACCCTTTGCATTTATTATCTTTATCTTGAAATTCTGCCGTGATTGTTCCGTGGATATTTGCATGAACAGAATGCCCTATCAGTTTAAAAGGACACACCTCAATACAAATTCCGCAATTTTTGCACTTATCACTATCAATAACAATACCTGACATAATAAAAATTTTAGCACTTAATAAAAAAAAATGTTCTTTGTAATAATT
>JAJQDG010000224.1 GCA_021202305.1 Candidatus Gastranaerophilales bacterium | reverse complement strand
GAATCATCCGTATCATTAACACCCGCGCCAGAAGGATAAAGATATTCGATAGATGATGTGTAGTAACTTTTTGAAAAAATTTTGTTTTCTCTGCGGAATTTAATTAATGAAATTATATAATTACTCAGCGCTTCTTTTCTTTCATCTAAATTATAGTTTATTCTGTTTATTTCATCTATGTTATAGCTGTTATTGTTTCCTTTTTTTGAATGAAGGAAAATATCGCCGAATTGTATCATCGGCACACCTGCTGAAACCATTAGGAGGAGAATTTCTTTTCTTATGGCATTATCCTGTTCAAGAATATTCCCATTAAAAGAAGAACAAATCTCGCCCGCAAAACCGCCTTTAGTATCAGAACTTGGCTTATCAAAACTGTTTAAATCAAAAAGGGTGAATCCGTCATGACATGAAACGTAATTCACGCTGCGTATTTTACCTTTAAATTTTTGGGGAGCGCCCTCGATAACATTTCTAATGCCCAGAGGGTTTACATTTTTCGGATTTATTGAAACGGCACGAATTGTATCTCTTGAAATATCGTTCCATTCGGCAAAATAATCGGGAAAATTACCGAGCTGATAACTGTATGCGCCGCTGCACATCCAGGGTTCCGCAATTAAATTTATCCCTCCCGCGCTTTCATTCGGTAAATTTATTTTATGTCCTCTATCCTCAAGACGCCTTTTTAGGGTTTTTAACATGCCGCCGTTTTTATCGTACATTGCATATCCCGAGGTTGAATTATCCATAAGCGCAACCGCTAAATCAAACCTGAAGGCATCTACCCCTTGATTTATCCAAAAATCAAGAGAATCAACAATCATATCACCTGCAATAGAATTAAAAGTATTAAAATCGTTGCAGCAGCCCGAATGGTTTGTATAATGGGCATTTTGCGCAAGTTTATAATAGTTTTTGTTATCTATAAGGGCGTATGAAAACAGCGCCGCATCGTCATTTTCACCCCAAACGCGCGCTTCGCCCGTGTGATTGTATACAACATCCAAACACACCTTTATATCATTTTTATGAAATTCATTTATAAGGTTTCTAAATTCTGCAAGCGGATTAACAGAAGCCGAATACCCTTTTTTAATTGCAAAAAAACTTAAAGGCATATATCCCCAGTAATTTTTATTGTCTAAATACGAATCAAATTCAAAAAGAGGCAAAAATTCCACCATAGTAGCGCCTGTTTTTTTTATTTTTTTTGCAAAATTTTTGGCAGCTTTATATGTACCTTTGTTTTTTACGTTTAAAAGGGCGGTTAAATCTTTTATATGCACTTCGGCGATAATTTCTTCATTTAATGCGCGGGGGTGCGCGAGCGCAATTTTTTGCTCTTTTATAATTTTAAAAACCGATTTTGGCGCAATTTTTGAATTATCGGAAAGATAATTTTTTTCTCCTGATCGAAAAGGAGCCATATCCCCTGAAACCGCGGAATGTAAATGCGAAAGTTCAATAGAATAAGGGTCATAGGCAAGTTTATTGGGATTAAAACGGCAGCCTGAATTATTCACTCTTGAAATAAATCCCGCGTCTTGACCCGCGTTGTAGTTCGGAACTTTTTGAAAGTTTTCTCCAAAAACCCTGTACCCGTAATAAAAAATATTCTTTTTTTTAAATAATTTCTCTTTTGGAACGGAAATTTTAAATAAATCGCCCTCTTTTTCCATTTCAACGGTTAAAAAGGGTATATCTCCAAGCGGGTTTTCAAAAATGCACAACAATACATCAGAAGCACTTTTTGATTTAAGTTTAAAGTCAATAATGCTGCCGTTTTGAATTGCACCCAATTTTAATATAGATTTTGTTTTTATATATTTTCTCATGATAAAGGATTAATTGCTATCCCTGATAACAGTTTGGGATAAAAATATGTTGATTTTTGCGGCATTCTATACCCCGCGCCTGAAACATCCAAAATGTCCTGCATTTTAGGATACGCCATAATAAAACTTGCCGAAGCTTTATTATTATCAATTGCATCAAACGCTTCAAATTCCTGTTTGATATATTTAATGCCTTCTTGCGCCATTTGTTCTTCTTTTGTATATTTCAATTCTTTTGTAATTATTAATTCTTGCAGGCACACTAAATCCAGTTTTTTCAAAACATCCGGCATTTGAATTTCATCTTCGGCGCCTTCTTTTAAAGTAAGTACATAAAAAGAATTTTTGCCTTTTAAATATAGTCCGGTAATAATGCCGCACCCGTTCAAACTTTCAAGGAATTTCGCCTTTACTTCTTTTTTATTTTGGATAGTGAAAGGCATTTCAATCACATTATAATATTTTTTAACAGCCTGCATAATATATTCAGAGCTAATATCCTTTGTTATTATTCTATGGGTCGGAAAAATAATTAAATTGTCATCTTTTGAATTAGTAAAATAACTCATTACAAATTTTGCTTCTTCATTTTCAGACTCTTTTGAATAATTCAGGGCTGTTTCATAACGGTGGTGTCCGTCCGCTATAAGGAGAGTTTTATCCTTGAGAGTATCTTGAATTATTTGAATATCGGCTAAATCGTCAATTATCCAAACTTTATGATTTACATTTTTTTCATCCGTTATATCCATAAAAGGCGTTTGATTTATATATTTTGGCGCAACTTCGTTTTCAATCCGCATAGATGAATCTGAATAAACCATAAAAACCTGGCTTAAATTAGCGTCAATTGCGCGGGTGAGCTTTAATCTGTCTTCTTTTGGAGCGCCCATTGTATATTCATGGGGAAGAATTTTTTTTGTTTCAAATTCTTCAATTTTATTTTTTGCTATAAACCCCTTGCGCTCGACCTTTCTGCCTGAATCGGTAACGTATTTTTGAACCATATAGAAAATGCAGGGCTTTTCTTTTTTTATTAAAACTTTTTTTGAAAGCCATTCATCATAATATTTTTTAGCATCAGCGTACCTGTTTTCACCTTTTGTTAAAATTAAACGCACAATATTATACGGGCTTTTTTCGTAAAGTTCGTCCGATTGTTCGTTTGTAATAACGTCATACGGGGGCGCTGTTACATCATTCATATCTACAATTTCCTGATTATATATAATCGCATTTACAGGTTTAATTTCCATATTTAAAACTCCATTAACAATTTGATTGTAATTTAAATCATTATTCTTGTAAATAAATATTAAATTTTATAAATGAAAGGCAATTTATTTACAAAAAAATACTTTATTTGTATGTGTG
>JAJQDG010000134.1 GCA_021202305.1 Candidatus Gastranaerophilales bacterium | reverse complement strand
TTTATAAAATTTATATTACTTATTCTCATTTATTACTCTTTGTGATTCTTTAATTATTCTGCAAGGATTTCCCGTAGCAACCGTATCAGGGGGAATATCTTTTGTGACAACGCTTCCTGCACCGATTACGCAATTGTCGCCTATTGTAACGCCGCCAAGAACAGTTACGGATCCTCCTATCCAAACATTATTCCCGATTTTTATTGGTTTTCCAATTTCAATTAAGCTGTTTCTTTTTTGCGGGTCTAACGGGTGCTCTGGCGGATAAAACGAGCAATTTGGTCCAAGAAAAACATTGTCCCCAAATTCAACAGTTGCGGTATCTAAAATTATCAAATTGTAATTTGCAAAAAAGTTTTCCCCAACTTTAATATTATACCCGTAATCACACCTAAAGGGAGCTTCAATTATTATGTTGTTCCCCATTTTGCCCAGCAGCTCTTTTAAAATTTGCTGTTTCTTATCAATTTCATCAGGTTTTAAACAATTGTATTCAAAGCAAAGAGTTTTAGCCCTTAATCTTTCATTTTTAAGAGCTTCATCTTCCGGGCTATACCATTTGCCGTTCAACATTTTTTCTTTTTCTGTCATTGTAAAACCTCAAAAATTACTGCTTATTGAATACATCTTATGAGTATATTAAAAATATAATATAAAATGAACTTATGGTAAAATAAAATCGTTAAAAATATAGTCAATGGTTCTAAATTAACGAAAGGATTTTTTATGAAAAGAGTTTTGTTTTCTTTTCTCATCTTGGCTTTATTTACTTCATCTTATGTCCAAGCCGCCGATTTAAAGGTTAATCCCGAAGCCAAATCTTTCAAATACTCTACAACAGTTGAAAAAGAACGCCCTCAATTAGATGATGTTACAAGAGGGCTTATTTCAGCTTATCAAAAGAACCCGACAGAAGCAAATAAACAGGCTTTAAGAAATCAAATTGCAATAAATTATGATAAAGTTGTTGCAAAGAAAAAAGCAAAACTTGAAGAATTAAAACAAACGGCAAAAGATAAATCCAAAATTGATGAAATGCAGGTAATTGTTGATGAAATGATAAGAGATAGGGAAAGCCGTATAGACCAATCTTTAAGCCGATTTACGGATTCTCGCTTAAAACCGGGTATTCGTGAAACAAAAGACGGATATTTACCTGTTTTAGGAGCAGCACAAAATGTTTCGGTTGCATATACTCCTGTAACGAATGCAGAATATGCAAAATTTGTTAGTGCAACAGGCAGAAAAGCCCCAAAAAATTGGATAAATGGTATTATGCCTGCAAATCTTGCAAAATATCCTGTTGTAAATGTTTCATATAATGATGCAGTTGCATATTGCAATTGGCTTTCTAATAACGACAGTTCTGCAACCTACAGACTTCCTACGGAAAAAGAATGGGAGCAGGCAGCAGGACACATGCCTAAAGATGCTGATTTTAATGCCGGAGAAAATAAAGGCTTGACACCTGTAAATGCTTATTCTAAAACTATTTCCGCATCGGGAGCTGTTGATATGTGGGGCAATGTATGGGAATGGACATCAACTGCAAGAACAAACGGTAAAGCAGTAAAAGGCGGTGCATACGACAGCAAAAGAACAGATTGCAGAACAGAAGACAGAACTCAATCTCGTAATCCTGATACGACTTATGAAAATGTAGGCTTTCGTGTTTTCCGTGAAAAATAGAATTATTAAAAATTGTTTGATGTAGGCTATTATCTCTTTTTAGCTTTCGTTTACAAGTTTACCTGTTATGTGTTCTATATTTAGTTCAAGGCAGGTTACAAAATTAGCATACTTTTTTATTTCATCTTCAACATGTTTTTTATCAAAATTAAATCTTTCCGCCAACTTGCGGCATATCTTAACAGTTTTCTCTCTGTCTTCTACAATTTTAATTCTGCCGAATGCTATCACACTTTTAAAATCAAGACCTGTTTTGCTTTCTGTTCGAGTGCCTTTATCATAACAAGAGAATGATACCTTATTATGTTTTAGTATAGAATCTATTTTATGTCCTTTGGAACTTCCGTGGAAATATATTTTATTTTCTTCTTTTGAATATAAAAAATCAATCGGAATTCCATAGGGATAATCATTATCGCCAAGTACGCTTAAAACTCCTCGAAGTTCACTATTTAATACTTTATCGCATTCTTCTTGTGATAGCTGCTGTTTTATTCTTCTCATAGGTCTGAACATAAAAAGACTCCTTTTTTGATAATTATTATAAACAAAACTTTTCATTAAGTTTAGCTTTCAATCTGTCCAATTCTTCATTTACAAATTCCCAATGATATCCGTATGAAGTTTTTTGTTTGCCGCGGCAGCATTGTTTGATTAAATCTTGATTGCAATAATACATTTCTCTTGCAAATTCAGTCCAACAAGCTGCTTCTCTTGCACTTTGAAAAACAACTCCTGTTTCAATGCATCGTATTTTTTTTGAAGGGCTTCCCAATGAACGGTATTGTTCTATTTCAGACTTAATTTTTTCAAACATTTCTTTTGGGACTTTATATGTTCCCATTTTTACTTTTTCTTGTTTTAACACTATTCTATAATTACTTCTAAATGTTTTTGCTTTCGGGTACAATATTCTAAATGGCTCTAACTTTTTTTGCAGGCTATGGAATTTTTTCTGCGTAGGACGATATGTTCCAATTGAAGTTCCTTTTACTTCAAATATAACAACACATCTGTTCTTCATTATTTGACTCATAAATTTCCTCTCTGATTGGCTCTGCCAAGTCGCTATCTTTTAGTAAACCCATTTGTAAGCCCATATAAACAGCATCAATTGATGTGTGAATATCGCCAAGATAACAATATAAACGCCACTTTTGCAGTTTCGTATTACACAATGTTAATCCCATTTTTTTGGCAATCTGTTTATTGTTATAACCTTTTGCAATTAATATCAATATTTGGTGTCGCCTATCTGTCATTATGGCTTTATGTCTATACATTACGGCTCCTTAAATGCTTTATCAGATTACTTTTTATCCAATAAGTAATGCAAATTTTTTATGCCGAAATATTAGCCACTTGAGTAATTGTTTTTGTAAAAATTATCTGCTACATTAAGTTTTGAAAGTTGAATTTAAAAAACGTGAAATTCAATCATAATAGCAAATTTTAAGATTTTTGAGTTTTAAAATATACAAAATGGATATTTTGTAATCCATATAAAATGTAATGCAAATCCTTTATTAG
>JAJQDG010000018.1 GCA_021202305.1 Candidatus Gastranaerophilales bacterium | reverse complement strand
AAACGGGCGCTGTTATTTTTCTTCGGCGGCGCGGGAAATATAATATTTTTTATATACTTTATATATATAAAGAAAGGGCGCAAGAAGTGAGCTTATCAACAGAACAAGCACAAGTTATATATCTGGGAAGCCAAATCAATGCACTTGAATTGCGCTTATTAAAAATCAGTGCGGAAAGAAATATGAAGGCTGCAGAAGGTGCCGCGCAGGTGAGTGTGCTTTCAAGTGAAATGTATGCTGCAATTGATGCCGTTAAGGCGCAATTACCTGAAGAATACACATCCGATCAGTATAAAGAGATTATGGCTCAGGAAGAATCAATTGAAACGGAATATCAATCTCAAATTGATGCTATTCAAAAAGCGTACGAGCTTGCAGATGAACACATAGAAACATATGAACAGGTTCCGACGGAAACAAAAAAGGAAGCTATAACTGCCGAATATGACGAATGGAGCGAAGCACTTCAGGCAAGCGCTGAAGATTCGGGATATTTTGATGACGGTGATTAATAATTAATATCTTAATTCTTCTTTTGAAAAGTGTTCTTCAATAAAGCCCGTATTAAAGTTGCCCGAAATAAAAGTTTCGTTATTTAAAATCGCCTTATGAAAGGGAATTGTTGTTTTAATGCCTGTTATTATATATTCGTCCAACGCGCGAAGCGCCCTCATGCGCGCTTCTTCACGGTCTTTACCCCAGCAGATGAGTTTTCCCACCATTGAATCGTAATAAGGCGGAATAGTATAGCCCGTGTACGCATGAGAATCAATTCTGACACCAAAACCTCCGGGGGCAATATATCCTTCAATTTTGCCTGCAAATGGCATAAAATCTCTGGCGGGATCTTCTGCATTAATTCTGCATTCTATTGCATGTCCTGTTAATTTTATGTCGCTCTGGCTGACAGAAAGGCGTTTACCGTCAGCTACCCTTATTTGTTCTTTAACGATATCAACGCCTGAAATCATTTCCGAAACACAATGTTCGACCTGAATTCTGGTATTCATTTCCATAAAATACCATTTTTTGTTGTTCGGATCGGTTTCATCCAGTAAAAATTCTAAGGTTCCGGCTCCTTCATAGTGAATTGCTTTTGCCGCGGCAATGGCGGCTTCACCCATTTTTTGCCTGATATCCTCTGTAATTGCAGGGCTTGGCGCTTCTTCAAGAAGTTTTTGGTGGCGTCTCTGGATTGAACAATCCCTTTCGCCCAAATAAACAACGTTGCCAAAACTGTCAGCTAAAATTTGAACTTCAATATGTCTCGGGTTAATCAAATACTTTTCGCAGTATACTTCGGGGTTTGCAAAGGAATTTTGCGCTTCCTGACGGCACAAATTAAATGCATCTTCAAGTTCATCTTCGGAATTTACAATTCTCATGCCCTTGCCGCCGCCGCCTGCTGTTGCTTTTATAATGACGGGATATCCTGTTTCTTTTGCAAAATCTCTTATTTCGCCAACATCATTAACAAGCCCCGTCCCCGGTGTAACAGGAACATTTGAATCAATCATTGTTTGCCTTGCGCTGGCTTTATCGCCCATGGCGCGCATTCCTGCCGCAGAAGGACCAATAAATTTTATATGGTGTTCATCGCATATATCAACAAAATCCGCCCTTTCGGACATAAAGCCGTATCCCGGGTGAATTGCATCTGCGCCTGATGTCAGTGCAACGCTTATAATGGCAGGAATACTTAAATAACTTTTTGAACTTTGATAAGGACCTATGCAATACGCTTCATCTGCAAGCGAAACATGAAGGCTGTCCGCATCTGCCTGTGAATAAACCGCAACGGTTGCAATTCCTAATTCATGACAGGCTCTTATAATTCTAAGGGCAATTTCGCCCCTGTTTGCAATTAATACTTTTTCAATCATAGCTTAATCCGAAAATGCAGTCTACTCGACATACATTAAAACTTGTCCGTATTCAACGCTTTGTCCGTCCTCAACACAAATTTGAGTAATCCTGCCCGACACTTCCGATTCAATTTCGTTCATAAGTTTCATGGCTTCAACTATGCATACCACCTGCCCCGCAGCAACTGTGTCGCCGACTTTAACAAAAGGCTTTGCGCCGGGTGAAGGCGCTGCATAAAAGGCGCCGACCATAGGCGAAGTGATGGCAGTACCCTTTGAGGATTTTTCAGTTTGTATATCCGCTTGCGGAGGAGAAACAGCTGATATTACGGGCGTTTGAACGACACCGGGTGCAACAGAAGCAGCCCCCCCGCGTTTTATAATTATAGCCTTATCACCGTCCTCAACGGTAATTTCGCTCAATTGTTTTTTATCTGCCAAATCGGCAAGCTTTTCAATGTATTCTATTTCAAAGTTCATTTGTTACACCCTATCTAAGTACTCATTGGTTCTAGTGTCAATTCTTAATTTATCGCCGACTTGAACAAAGAAAGGAACGTTAACAATGGCTCCGCCTTCAAGAGTTGCGGGTTTTGAGCCGCCCTGCGCCGTGTTTCCTTTTTCGGCGGGGGGCGTATCTATTACTTCCAGTTCAACAAAATTGGGAAGGTCGATGCCTATTATTTTTCCGTTGTGCATAAGGATTTGAACATTCATATTTTCTTTTAAATATTTTATACCGTCCCCGATTGCATCCTGCGGAACAGGCAATTGTTCGTATGATTCCAAATCCATCATAACAAAGTCGGAACCTTCTTTGTACAGATATTGCATTTCGCGCCTGTCTAAAATTGCTTTTGCAACTTTTTCGCCGGCTCTAAAAGTTTTTTCAACAACTTGACCTGTTTCAACGTTTTTTAATTTTGAACGAACAAAAGCGGCGCCCTTGCCCGGTTTTACGTGCAAAAATTCAACAACAGACCAAAGTCCGTTGTCTAATTCTAAGGTTAAACCCGTTTTTAAATCATTTACAGAAATCATACATACTACCTGTTAACTTACTCTAGCAATTAGAGTTTATCATAAAAGTTGATTTTTTACATAAATATTTTTGTCATTTTTCAATTTCCGTAACAATTCTATTGGCGGATTATCCATTTTTGAAAGTATCAGCGCTGTTTTTTCCCGAATTGTGTAATCAATAAAAGATGATGTTTTTGTTAAAATTTGAATGTCAAAATCTCCCTCAAGAACGGAAATTGTTTCTAAAAGCCAGTACAAATTAAAAGTAAGCCTGTTTTTAGCATGATTTTTTTTGCTTTTCAGAGAGTTTTCAACATAGTGAACTCTTGAATATAT